>JAGOCE010000363.1 GCA_017998915.1 Candidatus Ozemibacteraceae bacterium | reverse complement strand
CGGCGGATCTGTTTCGCGACCCATTCCTGGCCTTTGACGAGCAGTTCGAGCTTTTCACCGATCGTCGGAAGCGCTTCGACTTTCTGAACGAAATCGCCCGTCCTTTGCGAGACCGGATAGCCTGCATTCTCGATCATCGTCTTCAGTATCTGGCAGTTCATGCCTTCATCACGCAAAAACCTTTTCGCCATCGCCTGAATTTCGGACTCGGCGATTCCGGGAATGAGCGCTCCGAGCACTTTCACCCCGGCCCGCTCCGCTTCGAGCAGCATATTCAGAAGATCCGCAGTATTGTTCATATTCGCTTCCCTCATTGTTAAATTTGTTTATATATATCATCGATCAGCTTTGAACGCTTCGTGGAAGGTGACGTTGCCGCGCGGCATGCGGTCATCAAAGGAGAGCGCGAAGAACACCTCCGGCGGCACGCCTTCCAGGACGAGACCTGGAGTATTTTCGAATCCGAATTTCGTATAATACCCGGGATGCCCGACAAGGCAGCAGCCCTTGGCATTCATCATTCGCAGACGCGACAAGCCTTCCCGGACGAGTGCCGTACCGATGCCCTTTCGCTGGTATTCCGGCAGCACCGAAACTGGCCCGAGGCCATACCAACCGGGAGTACCATCCGATATCGTCACGGGCGAAAAAGCAATATGCCCGACCATCCGGCCGTTGAGTTCCGCGACGAGAGAGACGGAAAGCGCCTTTGCCGTCCTCAGCGCCGCGACGATGAACTGCTCGGTGTGACTGCTGATCTCCAGCGTCTTGAACGCCTCGACCGTCACCGTAGCGATCGCGGCATGATCTGCCGTGGTTTCGTTTCGGATGGTGATCGCCGGGCCTGTCGGTGATGCGGGAGCAAGCGTGCGGATGGCGCGCGCGGGGTTGCCGGCCGCGACCGTATCGGCGGGGATATCACGGACGACGACGCTTCCGGCGCCGATCACGGCCCGATCGCCGATGGTGACGCCGGGGCAGATTATCGCCCCGCCACCCAACCACACATCCGAGCCGATGGTCACCGGCCTGCCCGACTCGAGGCCCGACCGGCGCACGGAGGCATCGAGCGGGTGGGTCGCCGTGTAGATCTGCACCGCTGGCCCGAGCAGCACGCGGTCGCCGATGGTCACCGGCGCGACATCGAGCACGACGCAGTTGAAGTTGAAGAAGACTCCCGTTCCCAGCGTGATATTTCTGCCGTAATCGCAGAAAAACGGCGGCTGGATCCAGGCATCCGTCGCCTTGCCGAACAGTTCCCCAATCAACCTCTGACGCTCGTCTTTCTGGCTCTCGACCGTCGAATTGATCTTCCAGCAAAGATCCCGACACCGCTCCCTCTCGATGATCAACTCCGCATCCCGGGCATCATACAGCTCTCCGGCCAGCATCTTCTCTTTCTCGCTCTTCACCGCACCCGTCCTCCCAGCTCTGTAATCATCCCAATCAACGCCGTCATCATCTCGATGAGCACGTTATTGGTTACCGCTTACATGAAGGATTTCACGCAATGTCACGTGTTCGTTGATGTACCTGTTTCCATAAAACATGATATCAAAGAGGTGTTCAGCGCGAATCTGTGCTTTGCCGAGGAACTCTTCGGCGCTTCTCGGAGTTCCAAGATAATAGCATGGACAAACGGCCCCAATTGCATCGTCTTCGAATTCATGCCGGTTTTCCATGATCATTCTCGAAATGGAAAGCAGTTCACAAACGAGTTCCTTCGCGATCCACAGGCAATTTCCCGTGGAGGTGAAGGAGAGGATCTTCATATCTTATCAGCTCCTTTTCACTCTTCTTTCACGCTTCAAGGCATTGAGAATGATAGCAAATGTTATTTATGAGTCCTGCCGAATGGAAAACACCCGTTCGCCCTGAGCCTGCCGCAGCGGGCGATGGCCTCTCGTGCTTCGACAGACTCAGCACGAACGGGGGTATGAAATTGGCTTTTGTCATCCAGGATTCAATATGTTATATTTGATTCACTGAGAAGCAAGGCCAGCTATTTTAAGTTGGTCATCAGTCGAATCTGGGACGACCCAGATTCCGAGACGACAACCAGGGACGACCCTCGAGAAACGGAGGGAGTCTATGAATTGGTTGCTTTTGGTAGTTGCTGGACTGGTTGAAGCCGGCTGGGCCATTGGCCTCAAATACACCGATGGCTTCTCAAAACCCATTCCTACCGTTTTGACTATTCTTGCGATGCTTGTCAGCGTCGTAATGCTTGGTTTTGCTTCCAAAAATCTTCCCATTGGAACTGCCTATTCAGTGTGGGTGGGTATTGGCGCCGTTGGGGTCGCCATAGCTGGGATCGTTCTTTTCTCTGAGCCTGCCAATGTCGCTCGGGTTGTCAGCATTACCTTGATTCTTCTTGGAGTTGTCGGGCTTAAGTTGTCACACGGTTGACCTGCCAAACTATCGTCGCCATCAGCCCCAAAGGAACAGAAATTCCTGATGGCGATGGCCTCGCAAGCAAACGTGAGCGGCACTCTCCGGCGTTTCCGGCATTCACTCCTGGATGTGGTTGATGGTGAAAAGTCGGCTGGACGTGTACGTTCCGGCCGTAGTAAGCTGCCAAATGCGTGAATGAACCAACATTTCCACGAGGAGACGACCCGACATGAAACGAACCGTGATGCTGATCATGATCGACAACCGGAACGAGACGGCGGGCAATGTTCAGAAGATCCTGACGGGGTGGGGCTGCCTCATCAAGACCCGCCTCGGCATCCATGACGGCGTGCTCGAAGGCTGCACCCAGAGCGGCCTCATAATGCTCGAACTGGTCGGCGAGGACGAGAAGCATGACGAGCTGCTACGCAAGCTGTCGCTGCTCAAGGGCGTCAACGCCAAGCTCGTCCGCCTCCAACTCCAATCTGAAACGAAGTGAACCAGAGAAACAATTGGGACATTGCTGGCAGGGGGCGGGGTTCAAACCCGCCCCTACATCGCATTGGGAGCTTGGTTCACGTCCAACCCAACGGGCTACAGTGTATGGGGCGCATCGTGATGCGATCGAGAAATCTCTGTGCCTCTGTGTCTCTGTGGTGAACGGTTTTTCCTCTTGACAAATCCTTTGCGGCAGCTTAAACTGATTGTCACCTACGATGGAAGCGGATATTTCGGCTTTCAGTTGCAGCCCGATGTGCCGACGATCCAGGGCGACCTGGAGAAGGCGGCGGGGCTGATCCTGAAGGAAGAGGTCCGGGTCCACGGGTCCGGCAGAACGGATACGGGGGTTCACGCCCTCGGGCAGGTTGCGATGATACGCACGGCCAGCCCGTTCCCGGTTGACAAGTTCATCAAGGCTCTCAACGGGGTCCTTCCCCCGGCCATCCACGTCAACAGCGTGGAAGAGACTTCGCCGGAGTTCCATCCGCGCTTCTCGGCCGTGGGAAAATCCTATCGCTACCTGTTCCGACGGGTGCGGGAAAGATCCCCCTTTCTCGAGCGGTATACCTGTCAGGTCGAAGGTGAAATCGACGTTGGCAGAATGCGGGAAGGGGCGGCCGTGTTCATCGGCGAACATGATTTTTCCTCGTTCACGCGATCGCCCGACACCAAGGAAAACCCCGTCCGGAAGATCATGAGCGCCGACGTGACCGAGAACGGCGAAGAAATCGCCTTCGATGTCACCGGCAACGGGTTCCTGCACAACATGGTGCGGAACATGGCGCGCGCTCTGCTGTTGATCGGCCGGCACGAAATGGAGCCGCAAGAAATCGTAGAACTGTACCGTAATCAGGACAGACGACGACTCGGTCCGCCGGCACCGGCGTCTGGGCTCTATCTGATGAAGGTCATGTACTAACCGAAACCCAATAAAGGAGGAACATTCGGTGAAGACGTTCATCCCCAAGCCCTCCCAGATCAAACGGGAGTGGGTCCTCGTGGATGCCAAGGGGAAGGTACTGGGTCGCCTCGCGTCCCAGATCGCTGCCATGCTCCGCGGTAAAAACAAGCCTACGTTCACCCCCAATGTGGACATGGGCGATTTCGTCGTCGTCGTGAACGCCGGCGAGATCCAGCTGACCGGTTCCAAGGCTGTCGAGAAGAAATACTTCTGGCACACCGGGTACCCGGGCGGCATCAAGTCCGTTTCCTACGGCCAGTTGCGTGAGACCGATCCGAGCCGCATGCTCTGGATCGCCGTCAAGAACATGCTTCCCCGCAACAAGCTTCGCAAGGTCTACCTGCGCAAGCTCAAGGTGTACGGCGGGTCCGAGCATCCGCACGCCGCGCAGCAGCCCAAAGCGACTGCTCTGCCGAAGGAATGAGGAGGAATTGACCAATGGCTGAAGCCAATTTCTGGGGAACCGGCCGCCGCAAGACCGCAACGGCCCGCGTTCGCATCGTGAAGGGTGACGGCAAGATCGTCGTCAACGCCCGCCCGTTCGAAACCTACTTC
>JAGOCE010000362.1 GCA_017998915.1 Candidatus Ozemibacteraceae bacterium | reverse complement strand
GTTCGGCAAGTCGTTCGGAACGGGCTTCATGCTGTTCGCGATCCTCGCCAACTTCGGGCTGTATTTCGCCCTTCTCTGGAACCGCCACACCCCGGGTCTGAACGTCGCCCTGTTCTACGGCTACACATTCATGAACGGGATGCTGCTCGGTCCCCTCGTCGCGCTCGCGAACGCCATCAACCCGTGGCTCGTCGTGCAGGCGCTCGGCCTGACGGCGGTCGGCTTCTTCGCGATCGCGGCATACGTCATGTCGACCGGAAAAGACTTTTCCGGTCTCGGGCCGTTCCTGATCTCTGGCCTGATCGTTGTCATCGTCGCCGGCATCATGAACTTCTTCATCGGCGGCTCCGGCCTCGGACTCGGTATCTCGATCCTCAGCGCCGTCCTTTTCATGGGGTTCACCGCCTACGACATGAGCAACATCATGCTCAAGTTCCGCGACGAGGAGTATATTCTCGCGACGGTCGAGCTGTATCTCGATTTCGTGAACCTGTTCGTCGCCCTCTTACGGATTCTCATCCACATCGCCGCGTCGAGACGCGAGTGACTCCCAGGCGTAATTCCCTTGTGGGGCGGGCTTCAAGCCCGCCCCACGATGTTTCCGGGAAGAAAGGTATACACGCCCCGATAGAATTCCGGTATCAAGAGAACCCGCATTCCTGCCGACAGTAACGGCGGCACGATGATGTGAAAGGGAGGAATGCGACCCATGCACGTGGATACATTGTTCATCGGGTTCATTTCGGGGTTGGTCTCCGGGTTCATCCTTCTGCTGGGAGCGTGGGTTTTTCTTCTTCCGCGCGTCCCGGCCTTGCTGAGACGCGAAGCGCTGCGCGACCTGACGCATTACGGTCGCGACGCGGGACGGCACGGTTTGGGGATGCTCCTGTCGTGGCTGCGGCCCGGTAAGTAGGGCTGCGTGCAACACGTCACCCCGGGGTCTGCGTATCCCGGGGTGACGTTGCATTCTCCGGGTGTTTGGAGTACAGTTTCCGGCATGCCGGACCAGCCAGCCCCCTCGTATCTCGAATCATTCGTCTTCTGCGGTCTCTGTTTCACCCCGATGAAGCGGGAGGGAGACGCATTCGTCTGCGCTGCAGGCTGTCCGACCGGCGTTCCGGTCTCAGCCATGGAAGGACTCGTCTGGAAGGAAATCGGCGCCTTCCTTTCCGTTCCCGAAGGCAGAAAAGCCGCGGCGGTGCATCTTGGCCAGAAGCTGACAGCAGCCGACGTTCGACGCATTTTCCACGACCTGGACAACTTTACCGAGTTTCTTCCGCAAGAGGAAAAGCGCCGGTTCGCCGAAGCCCTGCTCGAAAAGGTCGATGTCATGTCGCCCAAGTCCGTGCATATTCATTTTCGGCTCTGACCCGCATGGCAGCTCCTCCCTCGAAATCCCTCCTCCGTGAGGTCGTCGGCCGCCTCCGCACTCGCAATTTTCGCTCCGGCATCGAGATGTTCAAATCACTCTTCGGCGCTGACCGCCCGCCATCGGCCGAGGCCCTCGGCCAGATCCTCGAAGAACTCAATCCCCAGGAATTTCCCGAGCAGGCTTACGAGATCATGTCCCTCGCCTATGCCTGGGTCCCGGACGACAAGGACTTCGCGACGGTCTTCGAGAACATTCGGCAGACCTACTACGACAAGCTCGTCACCAAGGCCAGTCTCGCCTTCCAGAATGCGAAACAGAAGGCCAAGAGCTTTGCCGAGCGCAGCCAGGCCGTCGATTCGATCGCCCGCATCAGACTCGAGGAAGAAAACAAGCGCACCATCGATGAACTGCTGGAATCATGCCGCATCGACTTCGAAAAGGCCGTCGGCCTCCAGCCCGACTCGATCGCGGCGTATTACGGCCTTCTGCGGTTCTACAAACAGCTGGAGAACGAAGAAAAAACGGCCGAGCTCCAGAAGATCATCCGGAAAATCGAGACGACCGGCCGGCTTCACGATGTCGTCGAGAAGGAAACTTTTTCCCTCCCGCCCATGGAGCCGGTCGAGATTCCATCGACCCCCCAACTCAATCCCGAACAGGAGCTTCAGCACATCGAAGCCATCTACAACGATCGCGACTTCGATTCCGCGCTGACGGCCGTCGAGAGGCTTCTCATCCAGGAACCATCCCTCCTGCCGGCCCTCCAGTTGAAAATCCGGATCCTGGTCGCCAAGCGCCAGTTTCACCCCGCGAAGGCAACGCTGAAGCGGGCGTTCGAGATCGATCCCGTCAACGAAACAACCCGGAAGATCCAGGTCGATTTTCTCGAAACCAAACTGAAAACTCTCTCGCGCATCGCCGACGTGTTCCTCACCAAAGCGCTCCGGCTCGGCCCATCGCTCGGCCGCGAGTATTTCCGCAAAGCACGCAAGCTGCTCGAACAGGCGGTTGCGATCGCCCCCGACGAGCTCGCCCTCCTCGATCAGCTGTACACCTGCTTCATGTATCTCGAAGACGAGCAGCGGGCCGCCATCGTCAGGCGCGACATCGCCCTGATCAACCCCAACTACGTCACGACGATCGCCAGACTTCGCAAATCCTCGCTCTGCTTCCTGGCGGGATATGCCTACGACGAGGCCCCCGAATCCCTCGAGCCATTCAGACGCGTCCGCAGGAACCTGCTCCGGGCGAAGGCAGGCCGCCTTCTCGTCACTTGGTATGTCAGGCTCTCGCCGATTCTCGTCGACACGGCGCGCCGCCTTCTCATTCCCAAGGCTCTGTTCCGGGCGTTGCTGTTTCCCCTGCTGGAAACGGCCCGCAGGCTCGCCCGAACGCCATGACCGGCATCCTCCCCTTTCCGGCCGACGCCTACGGCATCACCTCATCGATCCCGATCGAGGTGCCGCTCGCTGCCGGCCGTCGGGTGCTCGACCTGAACAATCGCTTCGTGCTCGCGCCGGAAGCCCTCGAGTATGTGCGCAAGGCCGAAACCGAAGGCTACCCCAGGACCTGCTGCGCATGGATCCGCGGTTTGTATGGTTTCATCAGGGCGGCCGGCGTCAGGCGCGTCATTTTCGTTACCGGCGGCGATTGTTCGAACACGCACGCGATGATGGAAACCCTCGGCGAGGAGCTCGACGAGCTGCAGACGTTCGCCTATCCGCCTGCCCGCGACCGGGCCGGGCTATCGGATGAAATCGACAGGTTCTGCCGGGCATTCGGCGTCTCCCGGACGGCAGCCGAAGAGGTCGGAGCCCGCCTGGCCCCAACAAGGGCTTCCCTCGCCGAACTGGACCGCATGACCTGGGAGGACGGCCTCGTGACGGGCGAGGAAAACTTCCAATGGCTCGTTTCCTCATCGGATTTCGACGGAGCCCCGTCACTCTTTGCGATGCGACTTGAAACATTCCTGAACCAGGCGAAACAACGGTCCCCGCTTCCCGTCGGCCCGCGTCTCGGCGTGCTCGGCGTGCCACCCATCCAGTCCGATCTGCTCGCCTTTGCCGAAAAGCTCGGCGCGCGGATCGTCTTCAATGAAATCCCTCGCCAGTTCGCCCTGATGGGCCCGGCGGCCGATCTCGCCACGCGGTATCTCGAGTTCACCTATCCGTACGGTGCCCTGCCCCGAATGGCGGATATCGCCGCCGAAACGGCTCGTCGACGGATCGACGGGTTGATCCATTACACGCAGGCTTTCTGCCACCGGCAGATCCATGATATCCTGCTGCGACGGAAGCTCGGCATCCCGATCCTCACGATCGAGGGCGACGCTCCGGGCCCTTGCGACGCACGTACCCGCCTGCGCGTCGAGAGTTTCATCGAAATCCTTCAGGAACGACGTTCATGAATAGAGCGTTATATAATTTAATATATATCATCGTCTGTCTCGCGATTCCGGCGATGTTCGCCGGTGGAGGCACGCGTACGGGGTTCGCACAGACGTCGGCAGCGGTCGCACCGAAGGCCGTCTTTTCCGCGGACAAGCTGCCCACCGACACGTCGTATCTGAACATCGGCCTCTTCGAGCGGCGTGACATGACGACGCTCCGCGTCCAGGCGATGGTGGGCAACTGGAAGATGCGGCTTCTCCCACGCCCCGTCGCCAGCGGTTCCGAACCGATTCTTTCCGCAGAAATCGTCGAGCCGATTCCAGAGGGCGAAGACATCACCGTCCTGCTGACCGGCAAGGGCATCACGGTCAATACATCATCCGGCAAGGAGCTGGCCGAGGGCTATGCACGATGCGACCTCGAGGGGGGCAACACCCTGCTCGTGGAAACATCGAACCGGCCACCGATCATCCTTGCCGGAACGCTCGCGATCTCCTGCCACGAAAAATCGCTCGCCTTCATCCACCGCGTATCCCATGGAACCTACCTGACCTCGGTCGTTTCCGACCTCACGCCGTCCTCCGAGCCCGATGCGATCAAGGCGGCAGTCATCGCAGCCCGTTCCCGGCTCGTCCGCATGCTCCTGGACAA
>JAGOCE010000028.1 GCA_017998915.1 Candidatus Ozemibacteraceae bacterium | reverse complement strand
CGGTGGATCCTGCGTATGCAACGACCTATCGCCTCGTACCAACGCTGGTCTGCGTCGCAATCCTGTACGGGCCTTTCCTGGTTGGTCTCTGGTGGTCCTGGAACAAGCCGGCAGTCCTGATGATCGAACGAGATGGGGAATGGGTCCTTCGGAATTCGCTGTATGTATTGCTCCTGCGCATCCCCCCAGAGCAACCCCGGCAACTCGAAACCTGTTTTCAACGTGAACTGTTTGAAGACTCACTCCGCGATTATTATTACGCCGGCGATCTTCGCATTCTCATCCCTTTGCAGCCGGGAATCTCCATTCGTGCAACGTGTGACGAACGGTCCGATGGGGAACCCGATTTTTTCGCGAAGTTCGGCTATGGAACCGACACCGTCCTGCTCGATGGACCACACGGCGGGCGGATGACTCCCCTTCATACCTGGAGCACCTCCGGTCCGGTTTTTTTCGCGGAACAGCCTCCTGCCGCATCGGATTCCGCTCCCCGATATTGAGTCCTCCAGTATGAAAACCACCCGCTTGCCCTGAGCCTGTCGAAAGGCGAGGATCGCTTGTGCTTCGACAGACGCATCACGAACGGAAGCATGAAACAGGCTTTTGTGTCACAGCGATCACCGCCCTTCCTGGCGGGTACTCCGGGAATGCCGGATTCCGGGTATAATGAGAAAAACTCATTGAAGGGGCATTGAACGCATGCGTCTGAATCGAATGTTGGTTCTGGCTCTTATCGTTCTCTGGTGCGGGTTTTCACCGGTGTCGGCGGGCGAGTTCAAGGACTGGCTGAAACGTTCGAACGGCGAGCATTATCAGCAGAGCGGGCTCCAGATGGTCGATCCACGGGGTGACGCCTATCTCATCCGCAAACTCGACCAGATCCCCTGGAAACTGCTGAAAACTCTCGTCGGCGGCTCGTATCCCCAGGCCGAGATCGAGAAGGAGAGGGAACTCCAGACGATCGAGACGGCCCAGAAAACCGGGCAGGCAGAAGACCCGCTCAAGATCGGCCGGACGAAGCCGATCCATATTCCGAGGCTGATCAATGCCATACACCGGATCATTCTCGAAGAGTATCCAGCCATCACGCCGGTCATGGGCGAAGAGCACAAATGGTCGCCCGAAGCGCATCGGTATCTGTGGTTTGGCTTCTGGCACCGTGTCGGACGGTTCATCATCGGCAAGCAGAAGGAGTTTCCGACCCTTCTGTTCATGCGCTCGAAGATTTTCCTCCTGCTCGCCTGCGGCTGGACCAGCCGGTATGCGGCGACGGGCCAGGAACAGGCTCTCGAACAGCGGATCATGGGCTACCCCGATCGCGGCATGCAGCTTCACGAACTGTTTCGCGAAAGCTACCTGTTGAACAAAGGGAACATGTATCTCACGATGCTCACCGCGGAGAACGTGCTCGCGAGCGATCCCTACCGCATCGATCGGGGGGAGTCGCCCCTTCAGAAAAAACTCGTCTACATCCGGCACGATTCCCAGCCGCTCGGGGACAACTACGGTGCCTGGTATCACTTCTTCGGCATCGGGATGTACGGCCTGATCCGGGCCCCGTTCGTCGCCCGCGCCGTCGCCGAGATCGAGAGTTTCGGCTCCCTGTTCCTCGAAGGGAAGGACAAGCAGGAAGATTATATCAACCGCTATGGCGCCATCTTCGGCCGCCAGCTCAACCGGCTCATCGAAAAAGAACTCTGGAAACAGCCGCTTCCCAAGGATGCCCGGTATGATTACCTCCTCCCGCAGACCGAGAAGAGTTTCAAAAAATAGATCCCGGTTTCATTTCGTTGCGTTTTCCAAACACCGCCGGAGCAGACCGTTTCGGCGGTGTTTCTCATCGGGCAACGGTGCGCCTGAGGGGGCTTGTACGAATCGGCGGAAGCTGGTAGACTTCCAGCGAGCCTGAAACGCCCGATTTGCCGGCAGGAGGTCCCCGTCCGATGAAACGCACGCTGTTCGCCTTGATATGCCTGTTACTGCCGCTCCTGGCCGGATGCGGCATGGAAAGTTCCTCCAACAGCGGGGCTTCCGCAAACACGACGCTTTACGGCCAGCTGCAGCCGCCGGCCCTCAACGCGACGGCGATGGTCGGCGCCTCGTCCCGCGTTCCGGCGGTGCGCGCCCAGTCCGGATACAACACGGAACTTCTGGAGGATTTCGCGAAGAAAGGCACCTGCAAGGTGAACGGGAAAGACGTTGCGTTCAGCCTGAACACCGGCGACAGCTCGTTCAAGGTCACGGGCCTGGAGCCGTTCGGTGCGTATGAAATCCGTTTCGAACTGGCCAGCCTTTCCCTGCGCGCGACCAAGCCGTATACCAGCACCCAGATGAACATGGGAACCGTCAACCTCACCTCGACGGCGAAATCGCTTTTGTATGTGGCCTACGGTGGTGGTGAGCCCAAAGTTGGCCAGATTCAGGACTACGACATCCTCGAGGAATACTACGCCCCGCTTGCGGGAAAACTCGCTGCATGGCTTGCCGATGCGGACATGACCCCCGCCACGTTCGAAACGCAGGTCGAAAACGCGCTCAGCGACATCACGAGCCTGCACACGCTGGACAAGATATCCCGGTTCACCGGGAACGACATGTCGGGAACCTGGACCGGCCGGGCAACGCTGTACACGAAGACGATCGACGGCACGGCGACCGGCCACAAGGCGACGGTCGATCTGACGCTGCACGTCGTGCGCACGACGGACAAGCTGTCGGGATATGTCTCGATCGAGGTCGTTGCGAGCGAGAAGGTGAACGACAACGGCATGATCCCCGTCAGTGGGAGGCGCGAGTTCACCGCCACCGTCGACAAGGAAGGCGAGTTCACGTTCGATGCGTTGAATTCGTCTCAGACGCCGATCGAGCGCTGGAGTTTCACCCTCGACAGCACTGAAGCGCTGGTCTGCACGGTCGAAAGCCTGACTCCCCTCGGATACCAGACCGCCGCCGGCAGCCTGCCGAAACTGCGCCTGTAACGACGGTTCGCGAACCGCCCTGGCCGCCGCCGGTCAGACCAGGAACTCCTTCAGCGCGGCGCCCAGCAGGACGATATCAATAGCGGTGAGAATATAAAAGCTGGCCCACGAGATGCGACTGAGCCAGGGGGGGTTCACGTATTCCCCGAGCAGGGAGCGGTCGTCGCCGAGCTTGACGAGAAAATATAGGAACGGCGGCAGGATCAGGCCTTGCGCCACCTGCGATACGCGCATCACGGCCAGATACAGGAAGCTGATGCCCGGGATCAGAACGATCGCGGCGCCGGTGACGAGCAGGGAGGTGAAGATCCAGTAGAACCAGGGGGCTTCGTCGTAGGTTTTGTTCATGCCGCGTTCCCAGCCCATGCCCTCGCAGATCGCGAACGCCGTCGAGAGCGGCAGAATCGCCGCCCCGAACAATGAAGCATTGAAGAGGCCAAGGGCGAACAGGTAGCCGGCATACGAACCGGCGAGGGGCACCAGGGCTTTCCCGATATCATCGATGCCGTTGACCGCGGGGGCTCCCGGCGTGAAATGCAGCGTGACGGCGCAGGCGACGATGATGAAAAACGAGATGACATCGGTCGTGACGCAGCCGAGCCCGACTTCCCACTTCGCGTCATCGTAATCCTTGAGCGTGATTCCTTTTTCGATCAGGGTCGACTGCAGATAGAACTGCATCCAAGGCGTGATGGTGGTGCCGATGACGCCGATCATCGTGAAGAAATACCCGGCGTCGAATCGCAACTTTGGGATGACGAGCGCCGTCATCGCGCTTCCCCAGTCGGGTTTCGCAAGATAGGCCGAGATGGGGTAGGCGAGGTAGAAGACGATCGAGATGAGGAAGAACTTCTCGATCTTCTTGTAATCGTACTCGGTGATCAGTTTCCAGATGCCGAAGGTGAGCAGCGGGATCAGCAGATATTTGAGCCATGTGAAGACTTCCGGGTATCCCGTCGCGGTGCCGCAGATGTCTATAGAACTCGCTATACCAGCGAACTCGCTGATGACCGTGCCGTAGTTCGCGAGCAGGACGGTCAGGAGCATCCAGAATGTGACCTTCACGCCGAACCGCTCCCGGAGCAGGTCGGCAAGCCCCTGGCCCGTGGCGGCCCCGAGGCGGGCGCTCATTTCCATCGTGATGATCAGGAGGACCGTGATGGGAATCAGCGTCCAGAGGAGGTCGAAACCGTACAGCGCCCCCGCGAGCGAGTAGGTGGCGATGCCGCCCGAGTCGTTGTCGACCGTCGCCGTGATCAGGCCGGGGCCGAGAACGGCGAGAATCGCCAGCAGACGGCGTCTGGCGCGGGCGAAGGCGAGGAAACGCTGCGGCATGCTTCGCTCCTCAACTCGTCAGCGCGCGCCGCTTCCACATGCGCGGCATGTTGTCGAGCAGCAGCTCGATCACGTCGTCGATGGTGACGACGCCGATCATCCCGCCGTCCTCGTCGAGAACGGGAAGCGCGAGCAGGTCGTATTTGGAGATGAGCGCCGCGACTTCTTCCTGGGGCGTGTCGGGAGAGACGAAGATCAGCTTGTCGTTCATGATGTCGACGATTTTACCGGATGGGTTCGCGACGAGCAGATCGCGAATCGAGACGACGCCCAGTAGTTTGTCGTTCTTGTTCACCACATACAGGTAGTAGATGATCTCGAGATCGACGGCCATCAGCCGGAGATGCTTGAACGCCTCATCGACAGAAAACTCCTCGAAGATGGTGGCGAAGCCGACGCTCATGAGACCGCCCGCGGTGTTCTCAGGGTGCTTCAGCAGCTCCCGCACATCGTTTGCCTCTTCGGCATCCATGTGCGAGAGAATCTCGGCGGCCTTGTCCTCTTCGAGATCCTGGAGGATGTCGACGGCCTCGTCGGGCTCCATCTCCTCGAGAATGTCGGAGGCCCGCTCGGTCGGCATCTCGGCGATGATCTGGGCCTGGGTCTCGGCTTCGGCCTCGGCCAGCGTTTCGGCCGCCGTCTCGGTGTCGAGGCCTTTCAGCAGGGAAAGCCCTTCCTGCACGCTGAGATCGTCGAGAATGTCGGCGAGGTCGGCGGGATGGAGTTCGCGGATTTTCTGTGAGGGAACGGCGAGCTTCAGATGGGTGAAATTCGTCGGCACGCTTTCGACGATGTCCCAGCCGATGATTTCGTTCTTCAGGGGGCCCGAGAACCGCTCGATCAGGGGGCAAAGGAATTTTTCAAAGCCGAGGCGGCGCAGTAGGCCCCGAAAACCGACGTCGACGCCCAGCAGACGGAGCTCCCCTTTGACTTCGGCGATCTGCAGGTCGTTTACACGCACGACGCGGGCGTCAGACGTGTCGACGATTTGCTTGTCCCAGATGTTGCGGACCAGTACCGAATCGGGGACGTCGGAAAGCAGGGGAAGATCCGATTCCGCCTGGGCCAGTTCGAGCGAGTCGGGGGCGAACCTGGCGAACTGATCGCGCCGCACCAGACGGCGTTCGCCGGCATCGCATTCGATGACGATATGGGAAAGCCGGGGATATTTTTCGCCGAGGAGGAGGGTGAAATCGACGATACGGGCCGGGACGGCGCCTTCCGTGGAACGGATTTCGGCTCCGATCAGATCGGCAAGGAAATACTTCGTTTCCTTCTCCCGGCCGGTGGGCATCAGCTCACTCCATGAACAGATATTTCCCGCAATTCGTCATGATTCGCATCATACGTCGCCGATCTGCTTTTTTCCACCGTTTTCTGTACTTTTTTCCCCACCGGAATCGCCGAAATTCAGGACGTTCCGGTGGGCGCCGTTGACCCGGATGGCTGATGCGGGTAGACTGGGTTGTACAGAATGTCCCACAGGAAGGAAAGGAGCATTTCCATGTCGATGCATCCCTGGTATGACAGCTGGCTCGAGCGGAAAAACAAGTACGCGCGCACGGATGAGCCGTTCCTTTCGGCCGACCAGTTCTCTTCTATAGCGGTTGGAATAGGTCTGCCCAACATCGTCCAGAAGTCGACGTTCAGCTTCCGGAACGTCAAAGACGGCGCCGAACGATTCCTCGGCGAGTCGAAGAGCGGCGAAAAGCCGTTCGCCCGCATCTACACCCGGCTCGGCAACCCGACGACCGAGTATCTCGAGAAAGTGCTGTTCCGGCTCGACTGCCAGCATCTGATCGATGCCGCGCTGGCCGCGGACGAACGGAAGCCCACGATCGCGTCCCTGGTCTGCGCTTCGGGCATGGGTGCCATCGCCTGTACGACGTTCGCGCTCGTGAAGAGCGGCTCCGAGATCATTTCGGGAAGCGTCTACGGTTGTACAGACAGCTTTTTCCGGTCGCTCGAGAAGTTTGGCGTGAAGACGCATTTCGTTGATACCAGCGACGTGAAAAAGGTCGAGGAGGCCCTTGCGCGGAGTCCGAACGCGGCTATGATCTATCTGGAATCGCCCGACAACCCGACACTGAACATTGCAGATATCCCGGCGATCTCGAAACTCGCGGAAGCCCGCCATATTCCGCTCGTCGTCGACAACACGTTCGCGACGCCCTACCTGCAGCAGCCGTTCAGGCTCGGCGCGGATATCGTCATCCAGAGCCTGACGAAATACGTGAACGGCCACTCGACGTCGGTGGCCGGCGTCGTTATCGGCCCCTGGTCGTTCATGGGCGAGTATCTGTTCCCGGTCTACAAGGATCACGGCCCGACGCCGAGCCCGTTCGACTCCTGGCTGAACTCCCAGGGGCTCCAGACGCTCGCCGTTCGCATGGAGCAGATCTGCGACAGCGCAGACGAGCTCGCCCGCCGCCTCGAGGCCCACCCCCGCGTCGCGCGCGTCTGGTTCCCGGGCCTGGCGTCGCATCCGCAGCACGAACTGTCGAAACGCCAGATGCGCAGGGCGGGCGGCATGATCGCCTTCGAACTCAAGGACGGCTTCGAACCGGCCCAGAAACTGATGAATTATTTTGCCGGATATACAACTCCCATGGAGCTGGCCGTCAGCCTCGGCAGCGCGATCAGCTACATCCAGCACCCGGCCTCGATGACCCACTCAGGCATTCCTGAAGCGGACCGCCTCGCCCGAGGAATCACCCAGGGCCTCGTTCGCTGGTCCGTCGGCTTGGAAGGCGTCGAGACTCTCTGGTTAGCCATGGATGAAGGCCTGAAGCTTGCCTATGCCTGATGCCTGCAACCAGAATGAGAGCCACCCGTTCGCCCTGAGCTTGTCGAAGGGCGAGAGACCGTTCGTGCCACGACAGGATCAGCACGAGCGGGAACGGTGAGGTTGAAAAGGGTTCGATAAACTCAAGCGGGGCCGAAGAAGTCTTCGGCCCCGCTTGTGCTTGATGTCCGATTATTTGCGGAGAAGTTGCTGGAGACCGTTTTTGGCGGCGTCCATGACCTGCTTGGCTTTTCGGACGACTTCGGAACCCTGGGCTTTTTCGACGGCTTCGCGGTAAGCCTTCGACGCCTGTTCATACTTTTCCTGGGCTTCCCGGATCAGGTTCGCCTTGGTGTCTTTCGCCTTTTCCGTGACGATGTTCACCTTTTCCTTCACGGTGTTAACGACCTTCTGCATGCCGTTGTTCATGTCGGTCTTGACCTCGCCGACCTGGGACGATACGGACATGGAAGGTGCCTGAGCGGCTTGGCCCTGATTGAGAAGGACACCGCCCGTCACCTCGCAGTCGGCTTTTTTCAGCAGGCTGAACGCCAGCTTGCCGACCAGTCCGCCAAGGAGGAAGCCGCCGACGATACCGATGGCACTCGGCCCGAGAGCAATAGCTCCCGCCACACCAGCCCCGACGGCGGCGAGATTGGAAAGACTTTTGGTGCTGTAATCGGCGATCATGCCGCCGACGATCCAGCCGGCAACGCCGCCGACGATCGTGCCGAGCGGAGGAACGATCGCCGAGGCCATCGTCGCGCCGGCAATCGCGCCGCCGACATGGCCCGCGATCTTCACGGCCGGCCTGACGAACGACCAGACCTTGGAGAGAACCCCGGCATTCGCCGGAGTCGGCATGACGAACAACGAGCAGACGAACGACAGAACGACCAGGAGATGAATCGACGTATGACGTCGTAAGGCGATGCTGTTCATAAGGCACCTCGCTTCGCGCATGATTTCCGGAAGAAGAATGTACAAATTATAAGAATCATGCCGGGGGTTGGCAAGACGTCGGCCAGGCGCGCGTTTCCCGCGTTGGAACGGCTTTCCTTCATGGCTTGTTGGCGGCGTTCATGAGCATGAGGAGGGTGGCCTGCTTTTTCGGGAAGAAGATGCGCTGGGCCCGCTTCTGACCCATTTCCTCGTAAGGCGAGCCGTCGGGAAAGAGCAGAAGCGTGATGTTGACGGGGGCATGCGGGGGGGCGTCGACGGACAGCTTCGCGGAAAAGGATTTGAAGTCTCTGATGGGCTGTTCCGCCGGTGGGATGCGGATGATTTCCGTTGCCGACAGTCCGTCTGGAACGGGTGCGTCGAATGTGAGCGCGCCGAGGGCCGGTGCTTTAAGCCCCTGCCAGACGCCGTTCGCCACCTGGATTTTCAGTTGAATCGGGGCGGTGGCGTAGGTTGAGTCGGAGGCGGGCGGCGGGGGCGTGACTCCCTGGCTTTCGAGCCAGTCGTTCCAGGTGAGACCGAGATCGGTCAGATACAGGTCGGCGAGGACATACGCCCCATCCCGGAAAATCTCGCGCCCGTTCGTGTCGCGTTGCAGAATGAACTCGCACGGCTGCGAGGCGAGCGCGGCGCATGCATCGGGTTTCACCCGCGTGTTCGAGGCCGGGGCGGGAAGCCGGATCGCCACGGAACGGCCCTCGATGATGCAGCCTGAAGCCGTGCCATTCGGCAGGAGCCTGCCCATGCGGCCGCCTGCCCAGCGGACCGGATCGACGCTGATCACCTCCGCCTTGAAGGGGCGGGTCTTGATCTCCCTGAGCTTGCGGTCGAGCTCTTTTTTCATTTTCCGGACTTCGGGGGGCAGGTATCCTTGCGGTAGCAGATGCGCGATCGACATCATGCCGCCTCCGCCGCCGCTTCCCACCGCTCCGGCGACGGCTTTCGCACTGCCGGGCGTTTTCTTCGTGTCGCCCTGGCCGTCTTTCAGCGCCGCCGACATTTCGATGAGGCCCTGAGACTGGACCTCCTGGACGTAGGCTCGGTCCTCGAACGGGGGCTGACGGCTGACTTTGAACTTGTATCCCCAGGATCTGAGGGTGGCGAAGTAGCTCATCTTGAGGGCTTTGAGATAGATGTCCGAGGCGAACAGAACGTTTCCCGACCTGATCGGTTTGTTCAATTCATCGTGATAGATATGGAAGACGACGTCCTGCTTTTTGATGCCCGCCTTCAGCCGCTGCTTGAACTCCTCGCGGTCGAACTCGGACGTGAACTCGATACGGGGAAGACAGACGACCTCGGATTTCCCGTTGATCTCACCCTGGACCAGGGTCGTCGTCATGTTCATCAGCCAGCTGCCGTTGACCGTCGAAATGCGGTAGTCGATGCCCGCGTCTGACGGATGAGCGCTGATAATATATAATGATAATAATAATATTCCGACGATCGACGACCTGCAGTATGTGAAACGGCTGAGCGGCATTTCAGCGCCTCCTTTGCGTATTGATGACCTGCAATCCCGCTTTCGATGTCAGTATAGCATGAGAAAAAAAGTTTGAACCGTTCGGGCAGGCCGGGTGTAAATAGAAATAGAGGACGCACGACCATGGATGACGAACAGCTGTTAACGGCGGCGGGCCAGGGCGATCGCAAGGCCTTCCGCGTGATCTACCAGCGATTCGCCTCTCCCCTCCTGGGTTTTGTCCGGCGTCTGGCGCCCTCGCGGAGCGATCACGAAGAAATCCTGCAGGAAATCATGCTTCGCCTCTGGACCAAGGCTTCTTTGTTCGATCCAGCCCGTGGAAAGGCCCGCCCCTGGATCTACGCCGTCGCGGGCAGGTCGGCCATGACCTGGCTGGCTGACCATGGCGGAAAACGGGTTCCCGTGCCGGTGGGTGACGATCCCGTCCTGGAAGCGGTGCCTGCCTCGCCGGATGACCACCCGGAAGAAGTCTGCCTGCGGCGCGAGGCGTCACGATCCATCAGCGAAGCTCTGGAGCGCATTCCGGAAGAAATGCGGCTGGCGGTGGTCCTGCGCCATCTCCAGGGTCTCGGAATCGAAGAGATCGCCCAGGTCCTGGACTGTCCGGAGGGAACGGTGAAGAGCCGCATCTTCAACGGCCTGCAACGCTTGCGGAGCGTCGTGGGCAAGGAGGAACGCCATGACTGAAAACCTGTCCTGCGTCGACGCCAGGGGCTTCATGGTGGATGCCCTGTCTGCCGACATTCCTCGGCCATGCGCCGCTCTGGAGGCCCATCTGCAGGAATGTCCGGCCTGCCGCGCGGAGTATGACGGATCGCTGGAGTTGCTCGGAAGATTGCGCGCGACGGCCGCCCCCGATCCCGCGGTTCCCGATGAACTCTGGGAAACTCTCGAACGGCGCCTGTCCGATCAGCCTCAGGAGGTCCCCCGGCGGATGGCCGCGACTTCCGACAGCCAACTGGGCCTGGCGTTGGCCCAGTATGCGTATATCGTTCTCCTCGGGATGGGCATCTGGGTGTCTCTTGTCATGGGGCAACCTCTTTTCACCGAGGCCGCGATGAAATGCCGGTGGTTGTCCGACAACTGGCTGATCCTCGAGTACGGTTTGTTCATTTTGTTTTTCTCACTCGGCGGATTCGTTGCGATTCTGGCTGCGCCGATCCTGATTCATGTCGAGACCTGTTCGACCCAGGATCTTCCGCTCTGGAAGCGCTGGTATCACGCAATGGCGGGAACTCTCAGGCTCATGGCCTGCTGACGGAAAAGGAGTCTGGATATGGATTACCTGGAAGGCGAATGGACTCACAAGAAAATTCTCATGGTCGTCTGCACCGTGCTTGGCGCGTTGCTGATGCTCAAGGTCATCATGCATCTGCTGCCGCTGGCCATTCTTCTGTTTCTTCTCCTGGCACCCCCCATCTACGTGCTGGCCGACGGCCAGGAGCGCAAGGTCAGGCGCCCGATTCTGTGGGCCGTGTTCACCCTGTTCACCTCGATTTTCGGGCTGCTGGTCTACCTGCTTGCCCGCCCCGAGGCGAAATCCCGCGTCGAATGCCCGCACTGTCGTGGCGAGGTCGATCCCGCATTCAAAAACTGCCCGTGGTGCGGGAATGCCGTGGCGAAAACCCTCAAATGCGCGGGATGCGCCACGGAGTTGAGGCCGGGCTGGAAGTTCTGCCCCAACTGTCGGGTGTCCGTTGCTTCTCCGACAGCGGAAACCGTGTCTGGAAGCGGATCGGCGACGTCCTGAAAGCGACCGGCCGCGCAGGCTGACAGAGCTTCCGATCATTTGGCCTGCGAATCAGAGGGCGGTGGGATGAAGGTGATGAACCTTCTCCCGCCGCCCTTTCCCTGTGTCTCCGTTTCACCGCGCGCGCAGCACGACAGCGTTATGCGACGGCCTTCATCAGGAAGTCTTGGTGCGGATTTGGGCAGAATCCTCTTGCCGGGGAGTCGGAGCCGGGGTACACTGAGGGGAAAGGCATTTTCAGGTGATACGGAGTCGGTGATGCTCAATACGGCAGGTCGCGCAGGATACCAGGAACTGTGGCAGAAGCAGCTCGGCATGATCCGGATGATGCAGGCCACGAGCGAGCGCAAGGCCCTGGCGGCCCTGACCGTGTCAGGGCATGTCGTCATGCTCGACCACGCCGGGCAGGAGATGTGGCGCACCTTCGTCGGGGCCGCCATGCGCACGATCAGCCTGGCCGATACGCTCGACGTCCTGGCGGTCGATGACAGTGGCAATTCGCTGCTGATCGACGCCAGGGGCCAGATCCAGTGGAAGAAGCGGCCGGCGGCCGCGGTGTATGGCCTCATCAGCGCCGACGGACAGTATGTCGTTCTCGTGACCCGCGAGCCGACCGTCGTTCTGGCCGACCGGCACGGCCGCGTTCGCTGGACCTACCGGAATCTTCTCAAGGTTCCGGCCGCCCTCGACATCTCGGCGGGCGGTCAGACCGTGGCGTTCGCCTGCCGCGACGAGCGCGGCGAGGGCCTTCAGGCCGTTGCGATGGATGGCCGGCCCTACGATGCGTTCATGGGCCTCGATCCCATCCAGGATCTCGCCGTCAGCGCCGACGGCCAGGTCACCGTCGCTCTCGACCGCGGCCAGGGAATTTTCTGCATCAACTGCGTCAAGAGCTTCGGCATTTGGAAAGGGAAGCTGAACGCCGACTTTTCGGGTGTCTCCTACGCCGATCAGACGAAGCAGACACTCCTGTATTCGCGAGAAGGTCTGCTGACCATCCTCAACGCCGAGGGGCAGCCTTCCTGGGAACACCGATTCCAGGAGCCTCTGTTCCGTGCCCGATTGACGAGCGATGGCCAATCGATCTGGTATGCGACGCCGGAGGGCCGGGTCGGATGCCTCGTTTCGACGGCTTCCCGCGACTTCAGCCGCCTCGAGTTCCTGGACGTGGAACCGCCTTCTCCCGCGGATGGGGCGAGCATTCCCGCCTTTCGGAAAATCTGGCAGATCGATCTCGCCGGAGGCGCCGGCACGTCCCGGAAGCCGCTCGTCCGCACCTGGCTCGGCACCGACCAGATCGAGTATGCCCTGGCCTGGGACGGCCGCGACACCCTTCACTGTCGGAACGATGTCGGGGATGAAATCTGGACCTCGCGCCTCCCCGGCGGGGATGTCGCCGACATCGCCGTTTCGGCCGTCGCGGATCTCGCCATCGCGGTCGGAAAGAACGGCGTCGTCGGCTTCCGGGGCGACGGGAGCGAGGCATGCCGCTTTTTCGGAACCTTCCGCGCAGCCCACCTGTTCGCATCCGGGGCTCTGCTGCTTCTCGACGAGAAGGGAACGGTTCATTACCACAGGCATCCCGGACAGTCCGGCAGGACGATCGAGACTGGCGGCGCGATCTCCGCGCTTCTCGGTTCCGAACATCTTGCCAGGCTCATCGGGAAGAACCGTGTCGCCGCCGTCGATCCCGAAGGAAATATTGTAAATAATATAGAACTTCCCGCCGAGCCGATGTTCCACCGAATGGACGCATCTGGAAAAGAGCTCGTCACAGGTCTCAGGAACGGGGAAATCCTCGTGATCGGCGAAAAGGCGGATATCCTGCGTCGAGCGAGCGCCGAGGGCGGGGCGAAGCAGATCGTCATCCACAAGATCGAGGACGTGATGTTCATCGGCGGGGCCGCCGGCGACGGCGTCTCGATCCTTCGGAGCGGCGACGGAACGCGGATCCGCATTCCCCTGACCGGAGGCGTTTCCGATATGTGCCTCAACCGGCTTGGCGCCGTGATCGCCACGGGAATCGACGAATTGATCCTCGTTGCGCCCGACGGGCGGATTCAGGCCAGGACCACGTTCCCCGACAGGATCCTTCGGGTGCTCCCCTGTCGGACCGACGGAAGCGTCTACGTTCTCGGCGAGAGCGGCTTCGGCAAATATTCATCCGGAGCCGAAGGCCGGGATGCCCCTTCCGCGATCGGTTTTCTGGAAGTCTGATGGCGCGCACGGCATCTCCGCCCCTTGTGGTCGTCGATCGCCTCAGGCCCGATGACTGGGCCGGGCTGACGAGCGTTGCGGCGCTCGAGCGGGAGGCTTTCCCGGAGGATGCCCAGACGGCGCCCAATCTCGCCCTCATGGCCCGTGCCTGCGAGATATGGGTTGCCCGTCACCCGGACGACGGGATCATCGGCGAGGCGATCCTCATCGGCGGGGTGGGGCAGGCCCGGGCGTTTCTGTTCAGTCTTGCCGTGACGCGTTCCTGGCGTCGTCGGGGGATCGGTTTCATGCTGATGCACGTGGTTCTCGAATCGCTGGCCGCCAGGGACGTGAAGAGCCTCGAACTGACGGTGGACCCGGATAATCACCCTGCTCTCGGCCTGTATCTCTCGAAACTCGGTTGCGAGGAAGCGGCGTTTCTTCGTGACCATTTCGGGCCGGGCCGGCACCGCCGGCTGTTGAGAAAAATTCTCGGATCCAGGAGTGCTGAATGAACATGCATCGTCGAATAACGCGCGTGGTACTTCTGCTGGTCGGCATCTGGCTTGTCGCTTCGGTCCAGGCGGAGGCCCGGCCGAGGATCGCCGTCCTTCCGTTCACGAACCCGTCGGGATTCGATTCCAGCTATCCGATCGGATCGGGGCTCGCCCAGATGCTGAGACAGCGGCTGATGCAGGCCGGGAAGGTGCTCGTCGTCGAACGGGAAGAACTGAAGGCGATGAAGGACGAGCTCAATCTCTCGCAGGACGGATTTTTCGACGTCTCGACGATCCAGGCCAAAGGCGGCTTTCAGGGTGCCGATTACATTTTGCGCGGAAAGGTGATGGACTTCGGCCATTTCCAGCGTGACACCGGCCTCGGGACCTTGGGCAAGCTCGCGGGCGGCTTCATGCACACGAAGGTTACGGCGTATGTGCGTCTCAGTGTCGAGGTGATCGATCTGAAAAACGGCCGGCTGGTGTTTTCCGACAATGCCGAAGCCCGTCACGACAAGACCGGTGCCGTTCTTCTCGCCGGCGATCTGAAAAAGGCTCTCGGAGCGGCGCTGAAGCTCGGCTCCTCCGAATTCGACGCGTCGATGATCGGCCAGGCCACGCGAAAGGCGCTCGACCGGGTGATGTCGCGATTGAACGGCCTGTTCCGGCTCGAGGCGCGGGTTCAGGCGGTCAGCCCGGACGGCATCGTCATCGACATGGGAACTTCGAGCGGCCTCACGGTGGGCCGGGAAGGCACGCTGTACGGCGTGACCGAGATCCGCAACCGTGCCGGCGTGGTCGTCTGGAACTCGAAGAAGGAGCTCGGGACCGTCCGTGTCACCGACGTGCAGCCCGACGGCTCGATGGCGACGATTCCCACGGGCGTGACGGCTTCGGAAGGGGACATCGTTTCCTTCGAGGCCCCGTGAGCTTTTCCCGGAGACCTCCTTGCATGGCCGTTTTCCGGGGCGTATTGCGGGAGGCGCTTTGCGGCTGGTAAAATGAAGTGTACGGGGCCCATTCACACCCCGCCAGGAGGTAGTGCCATGATCCGTCGACCGGTGCGCCGCTCAGGGCTTGCATTGTTCTTTACGATTGCGACGATCGTCGTGATCAGCATTATCGTCTACGGCATGATTCATTTCATGCGGGGTGAAGTCCATCTGACCGAAAATTACGTGGACAGCACCTGCGCTCTGCTTTTGGCCGAAGCCGGCGTCGAAGAGGCGCTGTTCACGATCAAGAGCCGGATGAACGATCCCGAGAACGCGTTCTACAAGATGATCGCCAAGAGCGACGAAGGAAGCGTCGACATCGACATGTCCCGCCTCGAAGGGAAAGATTCAGCCGTCCCTCCGCTGATTCGTGATGGAAAGATCAAGACCCGCGTCACCTGGAAGCGCAATCCCGACGCATCGAAAGATCTCGAGGCGAAGGGGCTTCCGCCCGACGTTCTGCGGAGCGGCCTCATCGTGATCAACTCCCGCGGCACCTATCATCGCACCAGTCGCCAGGTCGAAGTGAAGAAGTCGTGCAATGCCATGCTGGTCCAGTCACCGTTTCCGGGGAATTCGATCGGCATGATCGCGCCCGAGCACGGCCTGTATCTGAACAAGACCCACCAGGATTCCTTCAAGATCCTGCCCTTCGACTTCTGGGATCCCTGGGGCTTCACCGTGAAGGGCGGCAAGGTGTTCATGCGCGACGGTGCGCGGGTCGATCTGCCCAAGTGGCTGATGCTGACCGATCTCCGGAAAGACCTCGACAACCCCTGGCTCGACATGGGTATCGGCTGGACCGGCTGGAACGGCGGCGCGAACTTCGCCGGCGCCGACTCGATCGAATATCAGAACGAGGCGGTTACCCGCCAGTATTACAAGTGGATGGGCTTGTTCCACTGGCCCTGGTGGGCGAAGGTGAACAACGAAGCCTATAATTCAAATACGAAAAAGGTTCAGGCATACGAAACGAACAAGATCAACCTCTACGACGAGGATGTCTACCGCCGCCTGTCGAACAGGATGGTCGATCCCGAAAAGACGCCGAACCAGGCGAAATACTTCACCGACGTGAATTTCCGCGAGGCGTTCGGCCGCAACGAGGTGACCTACCGGAACGTGGTGCCCCTCTACGGGTGGGGCAACTGGCGGAACGTGCCGAACAAGATCACCCGGTTTCTCGGAAATCCCACGCGTGCGCACGACACCTCCCATGCGGTCGAAATCAACGGACTTACATATATAAAAGGCGATGTATATATTGAAGGATGGATGAAGGGCAAGGGTCTGCTCGTCGTCGAGGGAAACGTCTATGTTGGCGGCGACATCCTGACCATGACCGATGATGATGGCAGCAAGTCCGCGCTTGGCATCATCGCCATCCGTGACAAGGAGCGAGACACCTCGACCGAAAATCCGACGACCGGCAAGATCGTCTACAAACCTCATCACGACAGCGACTGGTCGAGACTCGGCGTCACGCACCCCTTCGTCAACGTGAGCCCGCGGTGGGAAGGCTGCTTCCATGCCGCCGGCGGGTTCGAGCTCGACACCGAGTCGAAGATGCAGAAAATGATCAACCTGCACGTTGTCGGCAACCTTTCGACCGATTACTTCGACCGGCGAAGGATGCCGAACGACATCAAGGTCACCTATTACAACTGGCAGGAAATCCTTTCCCAGTCGAGTTACGATTACATGGTCGACAAGTCGGTTCGATACGGCACGAAATACAACATGGCCATCATGAAAGACCTGATCGGCTGGAAAGAAGTGGAAGCGACTCTGTAAGCGGGTGCCGGCATGCCGCGCCTGACGGTGCTTCCGAAATCGCTGTTCGGGCGTCTGTTCGTGACGATGCTTGGAATGGCCCTCGCCCTGCTTTTCATCATGGCTGCTCTGCTGTACCGGCAGTCGTTCGGACTCCTGGATGTCGAGGCGGAACGAAATCTGGAAGCCGTTGCGCGGCGGCTGATGAGCGAGTGGCGCGTTTTGGGTCGCGCGAATCACGATGAATCCTGGTCGGCTGAGCTCGAGCGACTTCTTTCTGCAGGGGGAAACGAGGCCTGGATCAGCAATGCCTACTGGGCGGAGTTCCGTGATCACAGGCTGCGGTTCGTCGCGTCGTATTCCGCGAAAATGCCTGGTGAGACGGATCTCCTGCCCCCCTCCATCGAGGACGTCGACGATCTGATCGAGGACGGAATGCTTGCCCTCGAGGAGGGGCGCGCGTTCTTTCCCGATCCGGGGACGCTGAGCGTGGCTCGCAGGTGCAAGATCGTGCTGATTCCCCGCCTCGACCATGACGGAATGCTGAGCGGTGTCGTGGGCGTCGAGGCGGACCTTCAGTATATGGAGTTGTTCGGGCTGATGGGCCGTGCGGCCGTTTCCGCGCTGCTGTGGGCCGTTCCCCTGTGCGTCGTCGCTTCCATGCTCCTTGCCGGAAGCGTTTCGCGCAGGGTCGGCCTGCTGGTGACGAGCCTCGAACGCATTGGCAGAAACGAACCGCCGTCTTCCGGACATCTCGGGATCGTCGAACTCGATCGCCTGCGGGAGGGGCTGTGCCGCCTCTCCGAGCGCCTGGCCGAGCGTGAGGCGCAGTTGCGAAGCATCCACGAGGCGAAGCTCCGCGAGCTTGCATTCATGGGTAGCACCATAGCCCACGAGGTGCGAAACCCGCTTTCCGCCATCGGGATGCACCTGGGCCTGCTGCGGCGAAGATACATGCCCGAAGGCGCCGATGCGGAGCCATTCAGAGAAATCCAGGGACAATTGGAACAGCTGAAAATCCTCGTGGACAGGTTTCTGGACTACTCGCGCGACGTGAAGCCCGTGCGTGAGCGGTTCCGGCCTGCGGACCTGCTCCGCGACGCGATTGCCGCGAGAGTTCCCCCGGGCGGCCGGGTCGATGTCCGGTGCCCGGACGGACGTGACATCGATATCGAGGGTGATATCATGATGTGGCGGCAGATTGCAGAAAACCTCATCGATAATGCCGTTTCCGCATGTTATCCAAAGCCCGTTGAAATGAATATAGAAATATATAATAAAAGCGATGCGACCTGCTTTCGGTTTTCCGACGCCGGCCCAGGCGTCCCACAGGATCTCGTGCCCAGGCTATTCACCCCGTTTTCGACGGGCAGGCCCGGCGGGCACGGGATCGGCCTGGCCCTCGTCCGGAAACTCGTGGAGGCCCATACGGGGACGATACGATACGAAGCGGCGCCCTCCGGCGGGGCTGTATTCATCATCGAGGTGCCTGCCAGCACATGAACATTCTCGTCGTCGACGATAACCGGTCGCTCGTCAAGGGCCTCTGCACCTTCCTGACGCAGGAAGGGCATGCCGCCGTTCCCGTCGGAACCCTCGCCGAGGCTCGCTCCGAGATAGCCGCCCGGCCCTTCGATCTCGTCATCACCGATCTGAAACTCCCCGACGGTGAAGGGCTCGAGGTTATTCGCGCGGCTCGCGAAGCCGAGAAACCCGCCGAAGTCATCCTCATGACCGCGTTTAGCACGATAGAGACGGCCGTCGCCGCGATGAAACTCGGCGCGCTCGACTACCTCATCAAGCCGGTTCCGCTCGAGGAGTTTGCTTTCCGGATCGCTCGCGTCGCCGAACGGCGCCAGTCGGCCGAACAGGCCGACACGCTCAGACGCGCCAACGACGCGTGGCGGGCCATCGAGGGGCTCGAAGACCCCCTGGCGGCGATGGTCGGCGAATCGGACGGCATGAAAACCGTGAAAGGCCTGATACGCAAGGCGGCGGCCTTCCCCTCGACGGTCCTGCTGTGCGGCGAAACCGGCACGGGAAAGGAAGTGGCGGCCCGAGCCATTCACGGCCTCTCGCCGTGGGCCGAGGGGCCGTTCGTGCGCGTCAACTGCGCCTCGATCCCGGCCACGCTGTTCGAGTCGGAGCTGTTCGGTCACGAGAAGGGGGCTTTCACCGATGCCCGGGAAAAGCGGATCGGGAGATTCGAGGCGGCGCGAGGCGGCACGTTGTTTCTCGACGAAGTTGGCGAAGTTCCGCTCGAACTCCAGTCGAAGCTCCTGAGGGCGCTCCAGGAAAAGGAAGTCATCCGCGTCGGCGGCTCGAAGCCGATCAGGATCGAGACCCGCATCGTTGCGGCCACGAATCGCGATCTGGACACCATGGCGGCACGGGGCGAGTTTCGCGAGGACCTGCTCTACCGGCTTGCCGTCGTGCGGATAACCATGCCTCCGCTTCGTGACCGCCCCGACGATATCCCGCTTCTGCTCGAACATCTCCTGGGCCAGTTCAGGCGAGAGTTCGGCAGACCTGGTCTCAGGCTCGATCCTGCCCTGCTTCCCATGCTGCAAACCCACCGCTGGAGAGGAAACATTCGTGAACTTCGGAACGCGGTCGAGCGGGCCGCCGTCATGGCCGAAACTGACCTCATGGCGCCCCGTGACTTCGGCATCGCTCCGCCCGGCCCCGGTATGCCGTTGCCGGAGCGGTTTTCCCCCCACTCCGTGCCTTCGATTGCCGGCCTGACCGAGTCGCTGGAGGCCGTCGAGCGCCGCATGATTCTCGACGCGCTCGAACGGTCCGGCGGGGTCAAGAGCAGGGCGGCCGAAGAGCTGAAGATTCCCAGGACCAACCTGCTATATCGGATGAAGCGTCTCGGAATTGCCGGGTCCGATGAGAATCATGCCTGAGAAAAACCGGGCCCGGCCGACAGGCCGGACCCGATAGTCCCCGGATGGAAACGTGATCAGTTGAACTTGGCCTGGATCTTCTGGAAGGTCTCGTCAAGCTTCTTCTGGACGTCTTCGGAGATCTTCGCGATCTCTCCGGCGATATCCTTCTGAGCGGCTTCGAATGCCGACATGACCTTCGCCTTGTCCGCATCGTTCAGATGGGCGATCCGCTGCTGGAACTTCTCGCGGCGCTGTGTGGAGCGCTCTTCGAACTGTTCCCGGCGCTTTGAAATGCGGCTTTTGAGCTCGTCGTAGCGCTTGGTGATCTTTTCTTTTGCCTGAGCCGGGCGGTCGGCCGTTCCGCTGGCGACACCCGCCGAAGCCCGCTTGTTGCGGCGTTCGGCAAGACGGTCGGCGCGCGATTCGAGCTTCTCGAGGCGTTCGGGCAGCTTCGCCAGCCGTTCCCTGATGCGGCCGAGAATCTTTTCCTTCATTTTTCCGATCCGCTCGATGATCTGGTCGGCTGTCTGCCGCTCGCGGTTTTTAAGGCCCTTGCGAAGTCCAGGTTCTTGCTCCGCGGACCCGATCATCTCGGTATCATCGTCCTTTCCCTCGTTGCCGCCCGTCGCCGGCTGGGCATACGCCGCCATGCTCAGCGAGAAAAGACCGGCCACCATCATCATCATCCAGAATTTCTTCATATATTCCTCCTGTGAATTTCGTCATTCGAACGGACAGCTTTGATATCGCATTCGTCATGCCAGATTGTTGAACGATATCAAGATATTGAACTGATCAGCATTCAAAGCCTGTGTGCCGAAATTGTGCGTCAAAAACAAGACGATTTCCAGGTTCGGCTGTCAACAACTTGACGCTCATCGGCTGATCGTTCCGGCCCGCAGGTGACAGGATTTTGTGAGCCGCGTTCCTTGCCATCTCACCAAGGCGGGAAAATCTGCCGATAGCAGATGTGAATAATCCTCGGACGAAAGGGGGTGGGACCAGTGAAAGACTCCCTCAAGCTGTTCATGGGACTGTTGCTTCTCGGGCAATTGTTCCTGATCGGGGCTATCTCGGAAGAAGGGGCAAAGACATCGGAGTCGGTTGAGAACGTCGTCGTTGCCATGGCTCCCATCGCGTCCGAAGCGATTCCCCTTGTCGGACCGAAGCAGGGCATGAAAGCCCCGAAGCCGGCAGCCGCCCCACAGCATGAGAAAACGCTCAGGAAGCCCGCGACCATCTTGAATGTGACGCACCGGGCCGACGAGCCATACCAGGCTTTGGACTTCGACTTTTCCGGTCCCATCTCCTTCCAAGTCCCGACGAGGCTCGGAAAACTCTTGCGTGTTCGTGTTTCTCCCCCTCTGACGCCAATCGTTCCCGAAATGGAACGCGGTATCTCCGCACTGTTCGAATCGTTCAGATACTTCAGCGCTCCCACCTACACCGAACTTGTCTTTGCAGGAAAAGGCGCCTTTGGTGATCCCGTTCTCGCCACCGGTACGGGCGGTCTTCCCCGGCTGACGCTCCTTTTCCGTGGCGAAGAAGGTGAGTTTCCGCTTTCAGCCGGCGACCTGCTGGCTCCAGGAGTGACGTATTATACCGACCGTCCTTCCACGAAAGCCGGCTTGACCGATGCTCATATCATCCGGGTTGACCCGCTGGCGAAGAACCTCGCCATCTTTCCTGTCCTTGCGAATGAGGGGATTTGCCAGAAGGAAATTCTCTCATCCATGGCAAAACGCTACAAGGCGATAGCTGGCATCA
>JAGOCE010000361.1 GCA_017998915.1 Candidatus Ozemibacteraceae bacterium | reverse complement strand
GAAATTGACTTCCTGCTTCTTCGGAAGCCCGCATTTCCAGTGCTCGAACAGCCTGTCCTGTTCCCTGACGTCGCGAGGCGCGATATCGGCAAAAAACTGCGTCGCGATATCCTTCAACCGTCGCGAATCGTCCATCGGCATCGTTCCTTAGTTCGTTCCGGAAACGTTTGCCGGCTGGGCGGTGGAATCATCGACAGCCGGTGCGTCCGGAGAAATCGCGGGCGCGTCCGGAGAAACCGTCGTGGGAGCGGGTTCCGCAGCGGGGGCCGGAACAGAGGGGGCTGTGGGTGCTGCAGGAGCAGCGGGTGCGGCTGGCGTCGCAGAGGAAGGCTTGGCTGCTTTGCCTGCATCAGGAGCCTTCTTCACGGGCTTGAGAAGTTCCGTCGGGATCTGTCGCTTGAACTTGCGAAGGAAATGGATGGCGGTCTTGTTCCCGGGTTCGGCCTGGAGAGCCTTCATGTAGGCATCGGCAGCAGCATTGGATTCTTTGGACTCGCTCTTCATCCGGCCGACCCACATCCACGCATCAGCGTTCGCCGGATTCGCCGCCGTCGCGGCCTCGAACTTCGAAAGGGCTGTAGGTTTGTCCCCCTGGGTGTAGAACAGATATCCCCATTTTCGGAGTGCCTCCGAGAGGAAAACGGTGATGATGGCCTTTTTCTTCGTGTCGGGAAACTGCTGGAGGTATTCCTGCCAGGCGGTGGCTTCCTTGGCGGGGAAATCCATCTGCTGATAGATGCGAGCGCGCCTGAACAGGAGTTTCGCGGATTTCGACGGATCTTTTTCGAGCAGATACCCGATCGACTGCAGTTCGCGGTCGAGCTGAGCCCGCTCCGACTGGCCGAGCCGGAGTTCCTTGCGGGTTTCCTCGTCGATCCGGCCGAGCAGCCGCATTTCGGCAAGCGGTTCGGCGCAGTCTTCACCTTCGCAGAAATCAGCGCTGACCGGATTCAGCGTGCCGCACTTGAGGCATTTGTTCAGCTCATACCGGCATTTCTTGCATGTTTCGTCGGTCAGCTCGGCGAGGGTGTTGCATTGAGGACAGATCACCCTGATGGCCCAGGACGGCAGGGCCGTCAGAAGCGCCAGAACGAGCAAAACCGCCGTCAGTATCCGGGTATAGCGCATGGTTTCCCTCCTGAAATGGTATCGCATAAACGCTGAGATGCACCGCATCATAGTGACGCTTTCGCCGTCTGTCAACCGATCCGGTCGATGTAAAAGTCCCAGAAACGCTGGTCGGATGCCGGCAAGGCGCCCGAGATATCGCCGGCTTTCTCACTGATCATCAGCCTGCCGGGGTGAAGCTCATCGAGCGCCGCGATGATCGGCTGGACCGCCTCGGCGTCGGAATCACTTTTCCCGTGCCTGAAGACGTGCCACTCCCGTCCGTCGTAGCTGGCGAGATACTCGTTGCCCCTGGCTGAAATCCGCCAGAATTTTGGCGCCCGGTAATGGAACTGCTGATACTGCGCCGCGAGGAACGCGCGCGTGACGATGAACCTGAGGGGAAGTGGCGAGCCGAGAAACGACTGCCAGCCTTCCCGGATGAGCGCATCGCCGTCACCATGCGTTTCCTCGCGGATCTCGATGCCGTTGTCGGACGTGACATCCGAGGGGTTCGTCCAGTAGTAGCACCGGTCCGGTTTCAGCCCGATACTGCTCAGGTCCAGGCGGACGTCTTCGGTGTCGGCAAACAGTTCGAGGCTGCGCCATTCACGCCGGCGCGCTTCCTGACACAGGCCGTCGAACATTTTTCTCGCGACGGCAGGCTGCCTGAAATCCGGGTGGATGCGCCAGCGGGGAACACTGCCAACGCCGTCCGCCTTCTGGATCAGGTCCGCATACCCGAAAATCATCCGTTCGCAGCTCAGAACCCAGGACGAGCCTGGGGAGCGGGCGACGATCTTCTGGTGCATGCGGCAGGTGGATTCGTCATCGAACCAGCCGCCTTCCAGTTGCTCGAAACAGCGGTGCATGTCCACCAGCGAAGAGGCGTCTTCCTCGTAGGAAATCGCCCTGAACTCGAACCGACGTATGAGATCCATCATCATGAGCCCATCTTAGCCGAAACCCCCCGCCCATTCAAGGTCCCCCGTCTCCTTTCAATCTTCAAACGTCACGTTTCACACGTTGCCCGGCATACAAAAACCGCTTCCGAAGGTTATTCGGAAGCGGTTCTTGGATATCGGTTGCTTACTTCTTGCAGCTCTTCTTGCAGACCTTGCGGAAGTGACCCTTGGTGTGGGAACCGTCGCTGTTGTAGTGGCCCTTCACGAAGGTCTTGCATTTCTTGCCGGTGACGGCTTTCTTCACGGAAACGCCCGCGTCCATGACCTTGTTCTGGACGGCGTCGAACGCCTTGGTGCCGGCCTTTTTGCCGTTCTCGAAGCCCTTCTTGAACGCAGCGCCGACTTTCTTGAAGAAGCCGGGTTTCTGATGGCATCCGCCCTGGTGCTGGCCGCACTGGTCGCTCTGACCGGACTGACCGCTCTGACCACTCTGGCCACTCTGACCGACCTGGTCATGCTGACCGCACTGACCGGACTGTCCGCTCTGGTCGCTCTGACCGGGGTTGCCGGCGAAGGCGACGGGGGCGATGGTGAGCGCGCCGATGAACAGGGCCGAAATGATCAGATTCTTCTTCACGATGAGATTCCTCCTGAATAATTTTTCGTTGTGTCGTTTTTGAACTTTGGAACTTGATGCGCCTAATTACGCAACTCATGTACCAGGTTTACACTTCATATAAATCGGCAATCTACCGATAGTTTGACAGCAAAAATGTTCCGGCATGACAAAAAACTGGCATGTCAGGTGATGAAAAATCAGCTGCATGGAGGCAAAATGGACTGGTTGAAACAATGGATGAGCGACTCGATGGACGAAAGCCTTGCTGCTTTCGTGGCCGGGCTCTTCCTCCTCCTTGCTGGTGAATTGATCTGGAAATCCCTTCTCAGATCATTGGATAAACATTCGACCGACGGCAAAGGTCTGATGGCCAAGTTGACGGCCGCCGTTCGATGGCCGGGACATCTCCTCATCGGATTCCTGGCAATCGATGTCGGGTTGCACCTCTCACCGCTGTTCAAAAGTCGGGCAGCCTGGATATCCACCTGCGAGCTCCTGCTGCGGTTGAACGCCGTCCTGCTGATCGGCGAGGCGATGTTTGCTGCCGCCATCGGTTATTACCTCCGAGAGCGACGCGCCACGGAAGTGCCGAGCATATTCGAGCAGCTGGTGAAGGTCATCGCCTACGTGATCGTCGGACTTTCGATTCTTTCGACGGCCTATCGGGTCGATATCACTCCGCTGCTGACGACGTCGGCTGTCTTCACCATGGTGATCGGCCTTGCTCTTCAGGATGTGCTCGGAAACCTGTTTTCGGGGCTTTCCGTTCACTTCTCGCCCCCGTTCAAGCTTGGCGACTGGATCAAGGTGGCCGGGTACATGGGAAAGGTCGTCGAGTCGAGCTGGCGCGCCACGACGATCCGCATGACGACGCGCGATCTGATCACCCTTCCGAACAATGACATCGCCAAGAAGGAGATTCACAACCTCATGCTCCGGCCGGGGCTGTTGTATCGTGACTTCACGATCGGCCTTGCCTATGAAGCATCACCTGACCAGGTCAGAAAATCGTTGATCGGAGCGTGTTCTCAGGTGAGTGGAATCTTGAAATCGCCTCCACCACAGATTTTCATGGAACAGTTCGGTGATTTTGCCATCTCGTACCGCATCCGCTATTGGATCAATGATGCCGACTACCCGCCCACGATCCAGGACCAGTTGCTTTCGAGAATCTGGTATCGCCTCAAACGCGATGAGATTTCGATTCCCTTCCCGATCCGCGAAGTGTACACACACCCGGAAAAAGATCGCGTGGGCGAGATGATCGAGCGGAGACTCGGGCTGATCCAGAACGTTGATTTTCTTGCCGGCCTCGATCGTACGGACAGATCGTTCATTGCGCATCATATTCGCGAACAATGGTTCGAAAGCGGGGAGGAGATCGTCCGGAAAGGCGACTCGGGAACGGATTTCTACATCGTCGATCGCGGATCCGTCGGTGTGTATCTCGATGAGAAGCCCGCGAAGTGCGTCGCGACGTTGCGGCATGGGGACTTCTTCGGGGAGATGTCTCTGTTAACGGGAGAGCCGAGATCCGCCTCGATCGTGGCCGAAGAGGAAACGCTGCTGCTTGCCTTGACGCAAGAGACGATGAGCCATCTGCTGCACGAAAACGCCGCAATAGCGAAACGATTGAGCGAGTCACTCGCCGAGCGGGTGGCATACAACAAGGCCGCGGGAGCGAGAGACGACGAGGCTGCGACAGCCGGTCCATCCATCGAACAGGTGAAGCGGAGCACCGAGACGACGAGCGTCGAGATCTTCGATCGGATCAAGCGATTTTTTCGGCTGGCCTGAGAGTTTGACGATCGA
>JAGOCE010000027.1 GCA_017998915.1 Candidatus Ozemibacteraceae bacterium | reverse complement strand
CGTCCGAACCATGCGAAAATGATATGCCGCGAGCGTATTCATTTTCCCGGCCGTGGCCTTCGATATCGCTCAGGTCGCCTTCGACGGGGCCGTGGAACCGGCAGTAGACCTTGCCGCCTGCCGACAAATCGCCGGCGCTGTCATACGAACAGCGGGAGTCGGGCTTGCTGATCCCGCCCTTGAGATAGCTGCCCTTCGTGAGCAGCGGGATGTCGAGCGAGGTCATGAGCGTTTTATTGTCCATGTTATACATTTCGACCGCACCCAGGAGAACGCGCTGGTTGGCGTAGCATGCCTTGTCGCGGGCCTGCTCGCGGGCCTTGCGAAAATTCGGGATGGCCAGAGCCGCCAGGATGCCGATGATCATGATGACGATCATCAGCTCGACGAGCCTGAAGCCGGAACCCCCGAAAATCCAGCCGAAGACGGTGCAGACGATCTGCCAGAGGCCGCCGGCGAGCCGGAACAGGAGCTCCCGCGAGATGAACGCCAGGAGGATGAGCAGCGCGAAGCCTCCGAGGAAGGCCGCTGCCGGATCGGTGAGGACCATCCAGCCCAGGTCGAAGATCCGCAGGAAGCCTCGGAACAGGAATGGCTCACGCACGCTGACGGTCGGCTGGACCGTGCCCTTGAAATCATACAGGGCATACTGGACGGGAGCGTGGAGGGTCCAGGAAAAATGCGACACGGGGATGTCGACGAGCGGCGGTTCGAAGAACAGCCGGCCCATCGTGGACATGGCGGGCGCCGATTCCTGGATCAGCAGCCGCAGATCGATCTGCTCGGGGCGTCCGAGCGTCCGGCTCATCACCAGCGGCACCTGCACCTTGCTTGTGCTGCGCCCCTCGACGATCTCGATCGCCTCGGAGTTGCGGAAGGTGCTCAGTACTTTCGCCCCGCTGGCGAGTTGGAGCGTCATATATTGTTTGTTATTGTTTCTAATGCGAAGCGTCAGCAGGGTCTGGCTGCTCTTGTTCGTGGTGAACGTCGTCTTCACGTCCATCGTGTCGGCGACGACGGTCTGCTGGGGCGTGTCGGCGAACCGCTTGACCGACATGGTGAGCCCGGCGGGACGCGCGGCGAGCCGGTAGGCGAGGAGGATCGGCCGGCTCGTCTTCAGACGAAGGGTCTCGGGAAGCTGCTGCGGGGCCAGAGGGTAGACCTGGCTCCCGGTGACCCCGGCCGGCTGGACTTCGACCGAGGTGAGCGCCTGGACGGCGAGCGAGCCCATCTCGCGCTCGACACCGGCCGGATACACCTCGGGAATCTCGATCTCGCCGGTGGTTTCGTCGATCCGCGACTCGAATGCGACGCTCAGCGTGCACGAATCTTCGCGGCCCGTCATGAAGTCGATGACGAGGCGTTTCCGACCTCCATCGCGAAGAATCTGGTAGTTTTGCGGCCGGTCCGCCGTCACGCCCAGCACATTGACCGTTTCGGGCAGGATCAGCGTGAAGCTGGAGGCGGGGGCCTTGGTGATCGAGTATTCAACGTCGATCCGGCCCTGCAGCGCGGTTTCGCCGAGGGTGATCAGCGTTTCGGTGCGTGCGTAGATGAGAGGCCGTGCGGGCTGTTTCGCCGGCTTCTTCGCCTCGACGGCAACCGGGGCAGATGCGGGTTCCGGCGTCGGGGCCTGGACCGGGATGACGTCGGGGATCGGTTCATCTGCCTGCCGTGCCAACCTGTTGCGCCACTGGAGTCTGACGTCTGCTTCCGCGCCGAGCCAGCCCGTGACGTAACAGCCGCGCTCGGGGTGCGACAGATCGGCTTCGACCGCGTAATCGCGCATGCTTGACTCTTCGACCGCGACGACCGTGTCGGGAACGGCGACCCGAACGAAGGTGAGCGGAATCCGCGGCATCGAAAACTCGAGACGAGACAGATCGTCGACCTTTTCGATCGGGACCCGCACCTGAAGCGTGCATCTGTGCCGGCCGACGCCCTTGATGGGAAGCGAATACGTCGTCGTGATCCAGTGTTCCTGTTTCAGCACCTCGCCGGCGAGGGGCGAGTGCCTGAAACCGATGTCGACCAGCCCCTTCGTGTTCCTGCCGAACCGCAGGACCCGCTCGTCCGCCGTTTCCCATTTCGGGGTCAGGCTGACCGGCTTCCCGTCGATCGTTGCCGAGGCGATGGCCAGCGGCCCGCGCAGCAGTTGGACGTCGTGCCACTCATCGGAAAAACTCTCGAGTACGAACTCGACGTTCAGATCGGCGAACGAACCGTCGAGTCTTCCCTCGATCCGCGCCGAGGCGAACCGCATCATCCGGGGCGGCGTTTCGGTGATGGGCGTGACCGCAGACGCGAGCCAGGCTTCCTTGGCGGCACGCAGCTTCTCATACTCCGTGACCGGTACGATCAGATACTTCGCGGCCCGGTTCTCGAGCATTTCGCCGAGATCCTTGTACGGCATCAGCGTCCGCACGGTCCGCAACGTCTGCCCGGGGGCGGCATCATGCTGCGCGTGAACCGCCGAGCCGAGAAACGCGAGAAAGGCGGCAAATAAAAAAATAAAGACTATTGATCGATTGGCATGCGAACGACGGACGCCGGGTTCCGGGCTCCTCATCATCCAGTCCTCCTGTGCGAACGATGGGATCGCCCCCCGGTTCGCTGATTTGCGGATTTTCGCTCCGCGTCGGAGACCGAATCCGGTCCATGCCGACATCGGGGAAACACCGTCAGTGTACCGCCCAAACGGTACACATGCAACTTCTCCGTTCCGAGGCTCCGACGGAAAAGCGGATGCCGGGCGGATCAATGATGGCGGGCCGCATTCTCTGGGGTGGTCGTGGACGGATGTGGCGTCAGGGCCGGGCGGCAACCTCTGAAACGGATTCCGCATCCCGGACATCGCACGACGTGTCGGCTTCCTGAGAGGCGTCGGGAACAGCCGTCTCAACCGGCGATTCCGCCTCGTCCTCGTCCTCCGGCACGAAGACCGGCTCCACGACGAGAGAGTTGCGCCGTTTGTGAATCTCTGAATCGTAATGCTGCTTGATCGTCTTCCAGTCGGCGAACGACAGCAGGTCCTGGATCAGGTTGAGGACGCGCCGGTTATCATACAGGTTGAAGACCGGGTATTCGACGAGTATGAGATCGGCGACTCCACCCGTTTCCCGCAGTCTGCGTGTCCAGCTGTCCCGGAAATGAGCCTCGGAGTCGCAGCAGTTGAGCATGATGATCCGGTATGAATTCGGAAACAGGGTTTCGTCCAGATCCTCGCTCGACGCCTTGAAATATTTATATGGCTTGGTATGTCTATCCTCGATCATCTCCCCGTTGCCGCTCCGGAAGATGTCGTCCCGGTCGGAAAAGGCCATGCCGCCGCCATACCGCGCGTGGCCGCTGTAGATGATCACGTCGACGCTCGGGTCTTCGAGCGCTGATTTGAAGAGGGCCTTCGGGTTCGGTGACACCTGAGTGATGACGCCGATCTCGATCCGGGCCTTATGGCCGCGGTAATACACGTGCTTGCCGTTGAGCGTCTCGAACGCCGGAAACGTCGCTTCGACCGCTTCCCGTGGGTGGTCCCAGCCCCAAAAGACGGCGATCCGCAGGATATTGTCCCCGAACATGCTCTCATACCAGGGGCGGCCGGGAAAGACCGCGTTCTGATGCCTGCGGGGCGGGTCTTTTGCCGGTGCATGCTCGTCGCGTGCCGCGGCTTTCTTTTTCTTCGCGACGCGTGTCGCTACCGTCTTCGTTTTCTTTTTCGCGGACGGAGACTTCGCCTTCGTGGTTGCCCCCATCAGCATGATGACGACGCAGACGGCGCAGAGGGCGATGAAAAAGCGTGTGATATATGAAGTGCGGTGTGACATCATAGGCTCATTCCAGCCGATGTATCGGCAGGAATCGCCGAAAACCTGAGGTTTGGACCTCCGTCCGCGGTCAGGCCGTGCCGTTCGGCTTGGCGGCGTCGCCGGCCACGCCTTCGATCGGGAGGTCCCGGTCGATCTTGAATCCGGCGGTCACCTGGCGGAGCTCCTCGATGACGGCGTACAGGTCGCGAGCGACGGCTTCGATCGACTCGGCGTCGTGCTTTTTCTTCTGCAGCTGCTCGTTGAGCCGGTTCCCCGCCGTCACGAGTCGCGAGATCACCTCGCGGTCCTTGGCGACCATCCGCCGCAGCGATTCGCTCATCGTGTTGAACGCGTCCTGCAGGTCGGCCAGTTCGTCGCCGTGCCGCAGCTTGACGCTCTGCGTCAGGTCGCCCGATGCGATGGCCTTGGCCGAACGTTCGAGCCGGTAGACCGGACCGGCGATCTTGTGCGAGACGAACACCGAAAGAGTCGCGATGGCAATGCCGAACACGGCTACCCATTGGAGCAGGGTCCGGTTGACCCCGTCGAAGATTTCGGCCAGCCTGTCGATCGTCAGATCGGGCGTCATGATGATGCGGTTCCACGACGTGTAATAGATGATCCAGCCGACGCCGAAGGCCACCAGCAGCATCGTCGAAACGATGATTCCCATGTAACGGAGCTGCAGACCGGACTTGATCAGGTATGTGCGCCTTCGATGCTTGCTCATTGGTCCTCCGTCATGTGCGGCCGGGTCCGGTCAGGAGCCCGTGTCGAGGTCGGCCGGCTGCTTCGCCGTCGGCCGGTGAATCGTGCAGAGCACTTCGCCCTGTGGCCCGAAAATGAACTTCCCCTTTTCGGGGCAGGTCTGGACCTCGCTCAGAAAGCCGGTCGCCTTCAAATGATCGATCTCGATCATCTTACCGGCCTGGACGATGCTCCGGGTGTTGTTTGAATCGTAATTAGCGACCGCCACTTCGATCTTGCGGCGGATCTCCTTGCACGAAATCCTGTAGATGCCTGACTTCATCCGGAAAAATTGAGGGAAGAAAAAAGCGAGAACGAGAAACAGCGTGACGAGCGCCATGGCCATGGCATACAGTCCGAGGCTGCCCTGGCGCGGATCCCGTGGGGGGGTGCCGCCATTCGTCAGATGCAATGCTGGTGTCCTCCTCATCCCGAGTGTGCGGGAAAGTGCAAACGTACCACGGCGGTCGCCCTCTGTCAACGCAGTCTTCAGGCTTCCGGGCTGCTGCGGAGTTGAGAGATGATCGCCGTAAACGCAGGCGGTGCCGGCTGTTCCCAGGTCAGCGGTTTTCCCGTGACCGGGTGTGGCATCGAAAGTTTCGCGCTGTGAAGGTAATGGATGGCTTTTCCTTCGATTCGTCGGCCTCCGTACAAAACGTCACCGAGGAGAGGATGACCGAGGAAGGCCATGTGGACGCGGATCTGGTGAGTGCGTCCCGTCTCGATGCGGACACGCACGAGGGTGGCTCCGCGCAGGCGTTCGACGACATCGAACACGCTGACCGCCATCCGTCCGCGCTCGCCGTAGGTGGCTTTCATGCGCTTGCGGTGGAGCCTGTCGCGCTCGATGGCGACCTCGATCCGACCGCGCTCATCCTGGATGCGCCCCTGGACCAGTGCCAGGTATTCCTTGGTCACGGCTCTGCCGGCGAACGCCTTCGTGAGCTTGCGGTGCGTCTTCTCGGTTTTTGCGAGCACCATCAGCCCGCTCGTGGCTTTGTCGAGACGATGGACCACGCCGGGGCGGAGCGGTGCGCCGACAGGGCTCAGTGACATGCGGCTCAGAAGGCCGGAAACGACGCTTTCGGCCTCGTGCCCCGCACCTGGGTGGACGACGAGGCCAGCCGGCTTGTCGATGACGACGAGGTGGTCGTCCTCGAACACGATCGGGAATCGGAGCGGCGTGGCCGCGATCGTCTCCGGTACCGTCGCTTCCGGCAGTTCCATGCGGATGGCTTCGCCGCCTTTCATTTTCTGGCTGGGCTTCGCCGATCTGCCGTCGACCGTGACGGACCCGCTCTTGATGAGCTCCTGGAGGGTCGTGCGGGAAAGGTCGCCCGCCCTGCTGGCCAGCGCCGCGTCGAGCCGTTCGCCTTTTGCGTCGGAGGCGAGGGTGAATTCGAGAATCGGGGTCATGTCGTGATCGCTCCATTCGTGCCGGAAAGACCGGTCGGTGCAGTCGGCGGTGCCCGGCGTGCGCAGATAAAGAGCCAGATGAGACCTGCCGCCACGGCCCCGAGGCCGACCAGTTGGGATATCGACAGGTGTAGCGGGGTGAAGAAACCGCCCCGGTCATCGTCGCGTAGATATTCTACCATGAATCGGAACAGGCCGTACGAGGTCATATAACCGCCCCAGATGAAGCCTGCTGTCGGTTTCCCTGCTGTACCCCGCTTCATCAGCAGAACATGCGTCGTGACCAGCGCCGCAAAGAGAAACACGGCTTCGTACAGTTGGGTCGGATGCCTGGCCAGCACGTCGCCGGCGGTCGAGAACGTGCATCCCCACGGAAGCTTCGTCGGTGCACCGTAGCAGCACCCGTTGGCGAAACAGCCGAGCCGACCGACGGTATGGCCCAGCGCAAGGCAGGGGGCGATGAGGTCGCCGAGAGTTCTCAGACTGATGCGGTGATAGAGGCCGAACAGAACCACCGATGCCGTTGTCGCGAGAAAACCACCGTAAAAGACGAGGCCTCCCCGGGTAAGCGCGAACCAGGACCAGACGCTCTCGAACTGGTGTGGATACAGAATGATATACAGGGCTCTCGAGCCGAACATCGCGGAGAACATGAACACGATCGCGAGATCGATGATTCGTTCCGGCGTGATGCCGAGTCTTTTCCCATGAAAGACGCCGAGCCCGATCCCCCCGGCGAATGCCAGTGCAAGCAGAATGCCGTAGGGATGGATCTGGAAGCCGAGCATGTTCACGGATTCACTCTTTGGGTTCGTTCCCGGCGGTATCCGGCTGCTTCGACCCGATCTTGTCGGTGGCGGGGGGCGACTTCGGCGTGGTCTCGACGGCGGCGCCCGACGGGATGATGAGCATGTCCGTTCTCCGTCGTAAAAGAGCGATTCCGGCCGCCGCCAAGAGGGCGATGACGATGCCGAGCACTTGTGACAGCGTCATGTGGAAGGCGAAGATCGGGTTGTCGCCCCTCCAAAACTCGATGAAGAACCTGAGGATGCCGTATCCTCCCAGGGCCGCGAGAATGACTTCGCCATATGCCCGGCGTCTACGCCGCAGCAACTGAAGCGTGACGAACAGCCCCAGGCAGGCGATGGATTCGTAGATCTGGGTGGGATGCACCGGCGTATAGCCGACACGCGGAAAGATGACGCCCCAGGACTGATTGGTTTCAACCCCATGACAGCATCCGTTGAAGAAACAACCGAGGCGCGCGATCGAGATGCCGAGCGGTAGGCCGAACCCGACGGCGTCCATCACCCGCCAGAACGGCAGACGGAGCCATTTCAGATACAGGATGTCGAACGTAAAACTGCTGATGACCGCCCCGTAGAAGGTCAGTCCGCCACGTTCGAATGCGAAAAATCCGGCTCCCGGACCGGTTCCGACACCATACTCGGAAACGTAGAGCAGACGAGCGCCGAAGACTCCGACGACGAGCTGGAGGAGGAGCATGTCGAAGATGGTTTCCCCGGGCATGCCGTTCCGCACCGCTTCGCGAATGATCCAGAACGTGGCGATCGTGTAGCCGATCGCGAGAAACAGGCCGTAGCTGTAGACGTTGAACCAGGGCGTGACAAGGAGGATCGGCTTCATGTCGCTCAGGCCATGAGCGGTGCCGGATCCGCCTCTTCCACCTCGTTCTGCTGCTCATCCTGACTCAGCAAGAAAATGTCCACGAACAGGAGGAAAACCCCCAGGTCGATCGCGATGTCGGCGACGTTGAAGACGGGAAAATCATACTTCCAGATATGGAACAGGAAAAAGTCCACGACGTAGCCATACACGACCCTGTCGTAGAGATTCCCCAGGGCTCCGCCGACCAGGAGTGCAAGAGACCATCTCGTCAGACGCTCTTTCGCCGGCAGCTGGAAACTATAGTAGGTGATGATGATGACCATCACGAGGGCCATCAGGATCGGCGGCAGCTTCCAGTCGGGAAACCAGCCGAACGCGACGCCGGGATTCTTCACGAACGTGAGCGTGAAGAACTGCTTGATCACCGGGATCGGAAGTTCGCCGGTATTGGCGAGAATGGCGAGCTTCGTGACGCGGTCGAGGACAAAGAATATGGCAGCGTACAGAAGGACGGATGGGGCTCTGAGATAGTGCCCGATATTCTTCAGGAGAAACAGCGGATACAAGACGGCAACGAGCAGGGCGGTCCCCGCCGTTGCCAGGCTCCACAGGGCGAAATCGGTGATTTTCTTCATGGCTCGGTCATCCCCGGCGTGAAGGTAGTATGATGCCATTTCTGCTTTCGGCATGCGGCGCCGAATCCCGAATGTATTTTTTCGAAATATTCCATGCGTTCCGAATCGGCGACGGCGATCTGGAATACGGCTTGCGACAGCGGGGTGTTGGCTTCTGCAGCATGAACGTGAAACAGGCTATGGTCATTCATGAACCAAGAGACCTGTCCAGGAACGCCTGCCTGGAAAAGTCGAAATTCCTTTCTCAGGAACTCGCCAAGACGTGCCGATACACCGAAGGATAAACTTTTTCAGATCTCTGCATGGGAGGTCCTGCCCCGCATGAAGCTATTCAAGACGCTGCCTACACGCTCCGCCGCGTTCTTCGCGCTCGTCCTGGCGGCCGCGTTGACGTCTCTCGGATGTTCCGACAGTTCGACCGAGAGCAGTTCCACCGGCAACCCCCTCGGCGCCTATCAGCAGTCTGGAACATCCACCTCTCTCCCGACGAACGGTCAGACTACCGGGGTGGGGGAGATCGACTCGCCGATCGTCAGTATTCCGGGCGACGGGGAAAGCACGGACCATTCCAACGCACCGCTCCTGGACAACTACCACCCCGGGTGGCAGCAGGGGGACTGCTTCGGATGCCATACAGACCAGAGCCGCATTCCGGACCACAGTTATGCAGACACCAGCCTTTGCTACCTCTGCCACGGTACGAACGGGCTTCCCGGCTTCGATGATGCGACGCCCCCCATCGTGAAAGGGATCGTGGCGAACCCGTCCCCGAACTCCGTCACCATCCGTTGGACTACCGACGAGCTCTGCATCAGCCGGCTGATCATCCGAACCAAGGAGGGAGACCGCCTCGAGTTCCCCGTCAGCACGGAGTACGTGACCTCACACAAGTATTCGGTGAACGGTCTTCTCGCCAATACGACCTATACATACGAGATCATTGCGACGGACAAGAACCGAAATGTGACAAGCACCGGGTCTCTGGCGAACCTGAGTTTCACGACGCTGGCGGCGACGGCAACGACGACCACCCCGACGGGCACGACCACCGGCTCGCCTTCCCAGGAGTTTTTCAGCGAGATCAAGGTCGACGACATCAAGGAGTTCTCCGCCAAGATCAGTTGGACGACCAAAACGCCCTCCACATGCATTCTCTACAGGAAATATACCATGGGGAATATCACTTCGCAGGAAACACCCATCAAGTTTTCGACGCCTGCCACATCCTTCTCGGTTGAGCCGAATTTCTCGTATACGAACATGGATTACACCGTATACGTCATCGCCAAAGATGAGGAAAACGTCGAATATACCTCGAAGGAAGTGACGTTCAAGCTCGAGAAACCCTGATACGCAAAAGATTCGCGACGACCGGCAGAGACGTTTCTGCCGGTCGTTCTGCGTTCCTCCCGCCCGCGGGTTGAAATGGCCGGGAAAATCTGTTATAACCTCTGCTCATGACGCTCAAACGCACGTCAGAACGAAAGAGCAGAGGATGAACTTCCTCGAGAGGCTGATTGGCCCGCGAAAATCGGAGGTCCCCTCCGAACTGTGGGAAAAATGCCCTTCATGCGGCGCGGTTCTCATCACGAAGGATCTGGCGCGTGGGCTCTACATCTGCTCGAAGTGCGATCACCACCTGCGCATGCCGATCTGGGACCGCATCGCCCTCCTGACGGATGGGTCCTCGTTCGTCGAGACAGATCACGAGATCGAATCCGTCGATCCCCTTGCGTTCATCGATACCGCCCCCTATCCGGACCGCCTGGAAAAAGCCTTCAAAAAAACCGATTCGTTCGATGCCGTCACGATTGGCGAAGGCCGTCTCGACGGCCGCCCCGTCCTCCTCGGTGTCATGGATTTCGAGTTCATGGGCGGAAGCATGGGGTCGGTGGTCGGCGAAAAAATCACGAGGCTTCTCGAAAAGGCTGCGCAGACGCGGATTCCTGCGATCGTCGTCTCGGCTTCTGGCGGGGCGCGCATGCAGGAAGGGATCTTCTCACTGATGCAGATGGCGAAAACCTCGGCGGCCGTCGCGCGAATGAATGCGGCGAATGTGCCCTACATCTCGGTTCTCACCGACCCGACGACGGGCGGTGTTTCCGCGAGTTTCGCGAGTCTTGGCGACATCAACATCGCCGAGCCTGGCGCTCTGATCGGCTTTGCAGGCCCTCGCGTCATCGAGCAGACGATCCGCCAGAAGCTGCCCGATGGGTTCCAGCGTTCCGAATTTCTGCTCAGCCACGGCATGATCGATATGGTCGTCCACAGGCGGGCCATGAAACAGGCGATTTCCAGGTTTCTCAACATCGTTCTCGGCCCCGTGGAGGTGCAGCATGGCGCGTGATCTGGAATTCGAACGGCCGATCCTCGAGCTTGAAAAGCAGCTCATCGAACTGCAGGAAACCTCCGTGGGCGGACATATCGACCTTTCAAAGGAAATCAACGCGATTGCGGACAAGATCCGCTCCGTGCGGGCCGAAATTTTCAAGGGCCTCGAGCCGTGGCAAGTGACTCAGGTCGCCCGCCACATCGACAGGCCCTCGACGCTCGATTACGCGAGGCTGCTTTGCGGCGAAGAATTCGTCGAGATGCACGGCGACCGCCTCTTCGGCGACGACCCGGCGATCGTCGGTGGCCCCGCCCTCATCGGCGGCCATCGCGTCATGCTGATCGGCCACCAGAAAGGCCACGACACCGACGAAAACCTGCACCGCAACTTCGGCATGCCTCATCCTGAGGGATACCGCAAGGCCTTGCGGCTGATGAAGTTCGCCCAGCGGTTCAACCTGCCGGTCATCATCCTCATCGACACGCCTGGCGCGTTTCCCGGCATCGGTGCGGAAGAGCGCGGCCAGAGCGAGGCGATTGCCCGGAATCTCGCCGAAATGTCCCAGGTTGCGGTTCCCATTCTCTGCTTCGTCATCGGCGAAGGCGGAAGCGGCGGGGCGCTCGCGCTCGGGGTTGGCGACCGCGTGTTCATGCTCGAATACGCGATCTACTCGGTCATTTCGGCCGAAGGTTGCGCCGCGATTCTCTGGAAGGACGCGGCGAAGGCAAAAGAGGCCGCCGCTGCCCTGAAAATTCGGTCTGAAAATCTTCTCGAATTGGGTATAATAGATGGCGTTCTCCCTGAACCCCTGGGAGGAGCGCACCGCGATCCTCAGGTCACGGCGGATGCCATCCGTCGGGCGATTGGCGAGCATCTACCGCAGCTCATGAAGATGCCGCCGGCTGAACTGATCGAGAAGCGGTACTCCAAGTTCCGGGCCATGGGGCAATTCCGTGTCGCACAGGATGTCATCGATGCCTGAGAAGAAAATACGACAGCCCGCCGAGATTCCCGACAAGACCGACGCCGAACCGAAGAAACGCGGCAGGCACGGCTCAGCACAGGAAAAACCGGTCGAGCCTCCCGTTCCCCCCGCAGCCGACGAGGATGAAGCCGAAGAACTGCCTCCGCCGCCCGAAGACGTCAACGAACCCGAAGCCGACGAAGAAGAACGGCAGTCCATTTTCGATGACTCGGTCAAACTCTATCTCCAGCGTCTCAGCAAACTCTCGCTTGCGACCCGTGATGAAGAGCGTGATTTCGCCGCCCGGGCGAAGGATGGCGATCCCGATGCGAGGCAGGCTCTTGTCGAGGCCAATCTGCGGCTCGTCGTCAGCATCGCCAAAAAATACACGAACCGCGGCCTCCTGTTTCTCGACCTGATCCAGGAAGGGAACCTCGGGCTTCTGAAGTCCGTCGAAAAGTTCGATTATACGCTCGGATACAAGTTTTCGACCTACTCCACCTGGTGGATCCGCCAGGCCATCACGCGCGCTCTCGCTGAACAGTCGCGTGTCATCAGGATTCCCGTCCATATCATGGAGATCGTGAACAAGGTGCGCAAGACCGCCCGCACGTTCTCCCAAGAGCACGGCCGGGAGCCGACCATCGAGGAGATCTCGAAGATCAGTGGCCTTCCGATCGAAAAAATCGAGGAAGTCACGAGGCAGACCCAGGAACCGGTTTCTCTTGGGCTGACGGTCAGCAACAAGGAAGATAGCACCCTCGAGAGCTTCATTCCCGACAGCGATGCCGCAAGCCCCGAGGAGGCCGTCGTCGACACGCTCCTCAAAGAACAGATCGACAAAGTGCTCAGCTCCCTCTCGGACCGCGAACGCCGGGTCATCAAGCTGCGGTTCGGTATCGAAACGGGTGTCCCGCGGTCGCTGGAAGAGATCGGCCGCATCATGGACATCACGCGCGAGCGCGTTCGCCAGATCGAGGAGAAGGCCCTGAAAAAGCTCAGGACCGAAGGTGCCCATCTCCGAGATTATTATAATCGTTGATATAAAATAGGCGCCTGCCGGTCACGTTCTCCCTGGTCTTATTTCAGGATGTCGAAGGCGTCGTCGGGCATCGTTCCTTCCGCCGTATCCGAAGCCGGGACTGTTGCGGGGACATCCGCGGTCGTTTCCTCGAACTCGAGAAGCGATTCCGTCGCAGATGCGGTATTGAGGCCCAGGGCGGACGCAACGCTCTGGGCGGTGCTCTTTTTCATGCCGTGCTTCAGGAAACCGTCGATGACCCGGACGGAGCGATTGTTCGGATACAGCGCGAGAAAGGTCTCGAAATACTGGCCGAGCAGCCGCCGGTCATCCGGGCTGATGCTGCCTTGGCTCCGCTTGAGCCGTTCCGTGAGGTCCGCGTCGCGGTCTTTATCGATGCCCATGCAAGCGAGCGTGTTTTCCCGAAAGCTTGTGTTCAGCGGATGCGACAGTTCGCGCGCGTTGAAGGTGGGTATGCCGATCATCGGCATGATGACCCAGTTCCCCGGAAATGCCCGCTCGAACACTTTCGCGAATTCACCGCTTCCGAACCGCCGCGCGAGCCGCGCGATTTCGACCGCTTCGGGAAGGAACCTGTAATACTGCAAATGGATGTTCCATAGGTCGAGTTCAGACCTGAAGGGGGACATGGACGGGGCGCCGAGAAAACCCAGGGGATGCGACAGGCGTTCCGCCACGAGCCGGTCACCCGCCAGGATCGCCATGGTGCGCGCCTCATTGTTCATCAGCCAGGCGGTAAACGGTGCTTCGGGAGATGACGGAGCCTGCTGCGCCGAGACGGAAATGGCAGGAACCATGCCGAAAAAGAGGGATAGAACAAAATAGACGACGAAGAGTCCCTTCTTCATGGTTTCACCCCCGTCAGCCGGCAGGAGGTCGTCGAACGATCCCGGATCGTCCACAATTCGCGAGTCACCGCGATCTCCTTGTTGGCGAAGGCCAGTTCATAGGAGACGGTCCAGTCCGCTTTCTCGGGACATCCGGTTTCGAGGTTCATGACCATCGAACCTTTGACGGACAGCGTTCGTCTCGTCACCCGGTCGTTCGGGAGGCTCACGTCGCCGGCAATGCCGATCGTTGCCTTCTTTTTCGACCCGTCGAGCCCGCTCAGCGTCATTGTCCAGCGAGCCGGGAGATTCTCCCTGCCGACCGGGAGCATCGCGGTCGTGGTCTGGGATTTGCCGGTCTGCCAGTCCCCGTCGACGAACGTCGCGAACAGCGGCAGCATCGGGACTGGTTCTCCCGGGGAGGCGATGATCGCACCGTTCGGCCGCATATATCGTCGCAACCGGCAGTCGCCTGAGGAGATTTCGAGGACATACATGCCGTCACGGAAGGCCAGGACCGTGATTTCCAGCTTCGAGGTCCGTTCCGTGGGATGTGAGGTTCGTATATCGTTCGATATAGCCTCGCCCACGGACCGCTGGACGACCTCGTAGGTGTATGTCGATCCAGGTTTCAGCCTGTATTCGATCGGGACGGCCGTTGCCGGCCCGGTGAGCATGCAGAGAAATCCTATGACGGCACAGATCCGCTTCTTCACGATCAGTCTCCCTCGTTCCTCAACCTTGCGCCGGGGTGGCTCTCCGCCGCCCTCCACGACTTCCCCGCTGCCGCCTGCCCTTCTTGGCTGTTTCCGGATTGTCCTCGGTGGCGGGTTTCAGATCACGGCGGGGGTGTGGCTTTCCCGGTTCGGGCTGGCGGGCACCCGGTGCCTTCTCGGCTGGCCTGTCACGCTTCTCTTCAGCGCCGCCACGGCCGGCACCGCTATCGACGGTGAAGGTCTCGAGGTCGAGGCCGTAGGTCGCCTGAAGGATGAGCGAACGGCCGCACCGCTGTTCGAGCTCTTTCAGCCGCGATTCGCCCGGTCCGCGAAGGGCGTCGATGACCTGTTGGTGTGCCCTGACAGTGACCGCCGGGGTTTCAAACCGCGCCGCCTCCTCCAGCACCTTCGTGCGGATGCGGTTTACCAGGGTCGTCAGCGAAAGGGTCATCCGTCGTCCGCCGCAACAGGGGCAGGGGCTTTTCAGGATCTCTTCGAGCGTATGGGACGTGCGCCGACGGGTCATCTGCACGAGGCCCAGTTCGGAAAAATCGAGAATGTGTGGACGGTTACGGTCGTTGCGCATGGCCTCGCGGAACGCCTTGAGGACCTTCGCACGGTGCTTCGCATCGCTCATGTCGATAAAATCGATCACGATCATCCCGGCAAGATTGCGGAGCCGGATCTGCCGAGCGATTTCTTTCGCCGCTTCGAGATTGACCTTGAACGCCGTCTCCTCGAGATCGATGCCTCCCGCAAACCGCCCTGAGTTCACGTCGATCGTGGAAAGCGCCTCGGTGCGCTCGATGATCAGCGACGCGCCCGATTCCATCACGATCTTCGGCTGGAGTGCATTCTCGATCTCGTGGTCGATGCCGTAGGCTTCGAAGATCGGTGCGGGACCTTTGTATATCTCGAGTCCCGCACGCTGAAGCGGGGACAGAAAGTCGCACATGTCGAGAACGTTTCGGTAAGCCTCCTCCGAATCGATGATGCATCGGTCGACGTCGTCGTTGAAATACTCGCGCACGATCTTGAGCGGCAGGGGAATGTCGCGATGAAGCAGCGTCTTGGGAGGGGAGGATTTGATCTTCCGGTCGACCTGTTCCCAGAGGCGGAGCAGGAGCTTCAGGTCGGCGGCGAGTTCCCGTTCTTCAAGGCCTTCGGCCGCCGTACGGAAAATGACGCCCATGCCCTTGGGGCAGATCTTCTTCGCGATCGCCCGGATACGCTCCCGCTCGCTGTCCGGGCCGATGCGCCGCGAAATACCGATGTGGTCAACGGTCGGGGTCAGCACCAGATACCGACCGGGGAACGAGAGGTTCATCGTCGAACGGGGGCCTTTCGCTCCGGTGGGCTCCTTCAGGATCTGGAGGACGACTTCCTGGCCCACCTTGAGAAGTTGCTGGATCGGGGCGCGGAACACATCCTGCAGGTCGTCGTCGTCGCCGCCGGTTTCGACGCCCGAGAGGGCGAGATATGCGTCCTTCTGGATGCCGATGTCGACGAACGCCGATTGGGTGCCGGGAAGAATATTCGAAACCCTGCCCTTGAAAATGCACCCCACGATCTTTTCGGAATCAGGAATCTCGTGAAAAACCTCGACGACTTGACCGTCTTCGAGCAGCGCGGCCCTTGTTTCATATGGACCGCTATTTATAAGAATTCGCTTGGCCAATCAATACTCCTTGAAATAGAAAAATGGTTGCTGCCGCCCGGCTATTCGATGAAACGGATACGTTCCACGCCGAGCAGCGCCTCCCGTGCATCACCGAGATATTCGGCGAGCGCGGTGACGATCTTCGAGACGGACGGCTGGCCCTTGCCGCCCTGGGAAAATTCCGCGACGAGAGCGGGAACGTCCTGCTCCTCGTGAATGGCCAGAAGCGCCGTGCCGATGACGTAACGCTGTTCTTCCCTGCCGCGTCTGATCACGATCGGAGTGGCGGGATCGGAAAGAAACCCGCGGACGCGTGCCATGGCCTCGGCTCCGTCGGCGGCGAACGGGAAACGGTAGCGGACTTTGTGGTCCCCCGACAGCATCGGCGCGCTCAACGCCACGGACTCGGCCCGGACGACTGCCATGCCGTCCGGCAGCAGGCCATCGAAGGCGGCTGCGACCGCCTCGGGATCGACCGACTCACGCAGGTACATGTCGAAGAACTCGCACCTGCTCGCGTGGCCGAGGGGGAGGGGCGGTCCGAAACTGCTCTTGGGGCGAGCATGACAGCCCTGGGAGAGGGCATACGGCAGCCCGGACCTGCGCAGGGCGCGCAACAGCGACTCCATGACGTCGAGATGGGCGAGGTAGATCGAGTTGCCGTGGCGACTGTAATGGATGCGATACCGGAATTCCGGAAGCGGTTTGTTCTGGGTCATGGCAGCTGCACTCCGGCGAGGCCGGCCGCCTCGCGATACTCGCGCACGAAATACTCGCGCGGGGTGCGGAAATCGACGAACTCCCACGGCAGCATCTCGGAGAGCGGCCGCTCGCGGGTATACGACGCGGGATCGATGCCGGTCTCAATGAACGCCTCGCGCCAGGCATCGGCCCGGAAATGCTCGCTCCAGCCGTCGAACCGGCAGCCGCGTTTTCGGGCGGCCTTCAGCAGCGCGCCGATCCGTTCGTCGCCGCGTGCGAGAACGCCTTCGAGCTGGCAGAGATACGAGTCGCGCCAAGAGATGCGTGCCCGGCTCTTCTTCATCGCGTTGCAGATGTGCCGGCGTTTCGCATCCAGCGTCTCCATGTTGTCCTGGGCCGCCCACTGGAACGGCGTGAACGGTTTCGGAACGAAGCCGGAAAGGCTGATGTTGATGTCTTTCTTGATTTTTTCGCGGCGCGCCGTCTGCTCGATCTTTTCGACCAGCTCCGCGATCGCGGTGAGGTCGTCGTTGGTCTCGAACGGGAGTCCCATCATGAAATACAACTTCATCACGCGGTAGCAGGATTCCCGGGTGGCTGCCACGACGTTGAGAATGTCCTCTTCCGTGATGTTCTTGTTGATGATGTCGCGCAGACGCTGGCTGCCCGCCTCGGGCGCGAAGGTGAGACCGCCCTTCTTCAACTCGGGAACGGTCTCGAGCAGGGCGAGCGTCTTGTCGTTCATGCGCAGGGAAGGAACCGAGAGCGTCTGGTCGGGGAACGTGCGCTGCTTGTCCAGTCCCGTGATCAGTTCCGGCAGAGCCGTATAGTCCGAGGTCGAGAGCGACACGAGGCCCAGCGACTCGTTGCCGGTGTTCGACATCAGGCTCCGCCCGCACTCGATCAGGGCGGAAACCGACCGTTCCCGCTTCGGCCGGTAGAAGAAGCCGGCGTTGCAGAACCGGCAGCCCTGGATGCAACCCCGGAAGATCTCGAGCGGTGCCCGGCTGTGGATCGCCTCGATGTGCGGAACCACCGGCGTCAGTGGCGGTCGCGACGCGCCGAATCCCTTGAAGACACGGCGCTTCACGGGCCTCGGGAACGCCGGCACCCAGAAACCCTCGAGCTCGGCGATCGCCGCGAGCACCTTGGGCCGGACCACGTTCTGCTTCTTTGCCTGTTTGAGAAGTTCACAGAGTTCCGGGAGCGCCTCTTCGCCGTCGCCGATGAGGATCGCGTCGAAAAAATCGGCGACCGGCAGCGGGTTCGAGGCCGAGGGGCCGCCAGCGATGACGAAGGTTCCGTCGGTTCGGTCGCGCCGGTCGACCGGGATGCCCCCGAGTTCGAGAAGGTTGACCACGTTCGTGAACGTCATCTCGTATGGGAGGGTGATGCCCAGCACATCGAACGCGGAAAGCGGCCGCTTCGTCTCGAGGGAATAGAGCGGAAGCCCTTTCCGCCGCAGGAGGTCTTCGAAATCGACCCAGGGCGAAAAAACACGCTCGCAGGCGATGTCGGGAGTCTCGTTCAATAATTCATATAATATTTTTAGCGCGATATTCGACATTCCGAGCTCGTAGATGTCCGGAAACGCGAGACATGCCCGGAGTGCCGCGCCGGGCTTGTCGGGCGCCTGGTTCATCTCGCCGCCGATGTAGCGCGACGGTTTTTCGACGCTCAGGAGGTCCCAATGGGTGATGCCGGGAATGCCGGTGGTCATGATCTGGTGCTCCTGGTCGGTGGAAGATTCTGCATGTTTGCGGTGATGGTGAAATCGAGTTCGCGTCCATGAAACTCGAAATCGATCTCGAGGGTGGAAGGGGGAACGCCCAGCTGCTTCGCGGCGTCGGCCTTGAGGCGGTTCAGCAGGTCGATCGCCTCGACATCCGACAGGGCGAGACGGTCCTTGAGGATCTCTCGTTTCACGACGTCGACGACATCGGGCTCCCCCCCGGAGGGACGCGGCCCGCTCATGCCCGTCCGGGCTCTGGTGTGGATCACTGGTCCTTTTCCAGGAGCTTCTTTTCCGCCTGGGCCGCTTTCTTCTGGGCGTAGACGTTGGTCGAGTCGATGCCGAGCGCCGCATTGTAGGCCGCCAGGGCCGACGCATACTCCTTGCGGTAGCTGTAGACGTCGCCCAGATTGACGTATGCGTGAACGTGATCGGGGGCGAGCTCGGTCGTGCGCTTGTACTGGAAGATGGCCTGGTCGAGTTGGCCGCGCCGGTGGTAGGCGACGCCGAGTTGGTAGTGCACGGTGGGATTTTTATCGTCGATGCGGGCGGCGGATTCGAACTCCCTCAACGAGGCGTCGACCTGGTTCTCGAGCAGATACAGCTCACCGAGAGCCAGGTGAACCTTGAGATCACCTCGATCGCGCATCTGGTAGGCGCGGAAATGCCTGATCGCTTCCTGGTTCTTTCCTTCCTGCTGGGCGAGCTTGCCGAGGGCGAAGCGGGCTTTCAGATGAAACTGGTTTGCCTGGACGCACCGGGTGAGGGCCGTCTGGGCATCGGCTTTGCGGCCGTTGTCGAGCAGGAAGATCGCGATGTTGTAATAGGTCTCGTCGTAGGTGGGATCGAGACGCAGGGTGTGAGCCCATTCCCTGATCGCATCGTCGACCCTGCCCATCTTGTAATACGCGAGGCCCAGGTTGTGATGCGCATCGACGAGCTTCGGCTCGCGGGCCAGGGCGGCCTTGAGATACTTGACCGCCGTCGGATACTTTCCATACTGGCCGGCAAGGGTGCCGTACATATAATCGTTTTTGATCTTATCGTCGACTTCCGCGATGCGTTTGCCTGTCTTGGCAGTGGTCTTCGGAAGAAGCTGCGACAATGGAGTGTTCCTGACTTCGTCGGTCATGTGCAGCTTGAAACGCTGCTTCTCCTGGCGGTTGCCTTTTTTGCAGCCGTTGAGGGAGAAAGTGAGGCCGACTGCCAGAGCGACGCTCAACCCGAGCCGGAATATCGAACGAATCAACGTGTGCCCCCTGAACTCTGAGTGTAGAACCTCTCCCGCCCCGGTCGGGCGGAAAACTCATTGTATCATGGGGATGCCGACCTGCCAAGGCGTTTCCTGCCTGTCTTTGCGGCGCTCCAGGACAACGATGCGATTGTTTCCGGAATCCAGGACATAGACGACATCAGAGATTGCGACGAGGTCGGCCGGATACCGGAAACGATCAGTGTCAGATACACCCGGCAGGCTGCTCAGGAGCTTGCCGTTGGGAAGAAACACGCGTATTTCGTTCGTCTGCTCGTCGCAGACGTGGACGAGGCCGTCCGTATCGACGGCGACCCCCGTCGGACTCTTGAGGCCGGTCTTGATGTCGTTCAGGTAAGACCCGAGTCGATCGAATACGCCGATACGGCCGTTCCCTCGATCGCAGACGAAGATCCGACCAGAGTCATCGACGGCGACCTGGGTTGGTTCTTTGAACTTCTGCGAGCTCCAACCGAAACCGCCCAGTTCGAAAAGCTTATTGCCGGAAGGGGTGAGCTTCAGAACCCGGTCTTCTCTGCTGTCGACCAGCCAGATGTTGTTCTCTCCATCGACCATGATGCCTCGCGGCTTGTTCAGACGGGATGCGCGGTCTCCCTCGCGCGGGTAGGTCGTTCCACGGTAGTTCTTATAGGCATCGAATTCGCAGACCCGGTCATTGTTCTGGTCGCTGACGTAAAAATTTGAAAAGCCGCCCGGTGCGACATCCCAGGGTTCGTCCAGGCTGTCTTCGCGTTCTTCCGATGCGTCGCCGAATGCAACGCCGAATCCGCCATACTGGGAAACGAACCTCCCATCGGAACTGAGCCGAACGATGCGATCATTCCCCGTGTCTGCTACGTACAGCTCCCTGGACGTAGCATCCCATCCGAGGCCCATTGGCCTGATGAACTGGCGTTCTCCTTTTCCAGAGCGTCCGATGACGAAGGCCGGAGCGAGAGAAATCGAAAAGATTTCGAGAATTCCCTTTCGTCCCGACACGAGATCCGTGGGCAGGGTGGCGATATACGTTCCCGGTTCGCACCAGAAGGGCCCCCAAAGTCGGTCATGTTGTCTCTTCGTTTTCGATCGGCTTTGAATCGAGACGCAGCCGGGTCTGGGGATGTGAAAGGTGAACCTCGTCGTAGCCGTCGCCGCGTCGATGGTCAGCGAGAGTTCTTGTCGAGTCGTGTCTTTCAGGACAGCCGCCGGTTTTGTATCCTCTGCAGGTTTCCTCATCAGCTCGGCAGACAAGACGCGTGAAGGAGTCCCGAAAAACATACAAAGGACACTTGCCAAGAAAAAGCATGACCAAAAAGATGTTGCCGTGTTTCCCAGGGTTTTCTTCATATCATGTGCCTCGGTTACGTTCTTTAACGTTAGAGGTTGATCCCCGCCATCGCGTTGGAAAATGACAAGGGAAAAAAGGTCATGGATTATCAATAAACAGATGATATTATCTATTATTTATCATATCCGATAGGCGAGAAAGATTTTTGAGAATTCCTGCCCCAGGGCGGATATGGGTGTCGTCGAGCCGATACACGCGTTTTTTCCTGACGGCGTCAATGTCTCCCCACCCTGGTCGCGAACTGATTCGGGAAATATCACCGATCGGATAGGCGATGAAGATGACTTCCGGATTACTCGTAATGACCTGGAGATCCGTGACGACAGGGTAACGGTTCGAGGAATCGGTGAAAACATTCTCGCCACCGGCAACCTGGATGAGTTGACCGATGAAACTCTCTTCAGTGGCGGATTGAAGAGGGGCATCCCAGGTTTCGATATAGACCCGGGGTTTCGGATGGCCGCTTCTGGAAGAAAGGCTGGATAATTCCCGCTTCCAGGCGGTCGTGAATGCCGTTCCGCGATCGGGTGTTCCGAGTTCGTACGAAAGGCGCACGGCAACGGAGGGAATATCGGCCAGATGCTCTATTTCGATATTTGTATACGCCAGGGAGAGCTGTCGGAAAAGTAGTTCGTAACGCTTGTGGGCCCCGTTCAGATCGAGGATGGCCGTCGGCTTCAATGTGGCGATTTTTTCTATATTGAGTTCAATAGATCCAATGCGGGGAATGAGCGAGGCA
>JAGOCE010000360.1 GCA_017998915.1 Candidatus Ozemibacteraceae bacterium | reverse complement strand
GGGTATGTCTACTCAGGCGGACCTGATAGAGATCTTGGCACTGCTGTTGGATCGGAAAATAAGGTGAATGATAACTTATTTTCTCGTATCAGCCCCCCCTGGCGCTGGTTCAGGTTAAATGGGTTGACAAGAACAATTCAGGCGCCGTCGATTGGCAGAACGTTCCTGACGAACTGCATCTGACATTCAGCCGAAAACTCTCTTCTCCCACGGCAATTTCCATTGCTTCCACGGAAGTGGCAGGGCCATTCCTGTCCAGCAGTTTTGCAATAACGGCTACAGATGATATTGTGAATGTCATCAGACACGGCGACAATGATGTGCAGGTCGTCGCCTCAAAGACGATCATCCTCAAGGTTGCGGCAAACATGAAAGATGTGTTTTCTGTCGGCAGTGACACGATTTCTGTCAAATCAGGCCATGGAACAATTTACGACCTTGCTAGACCCAAACCGAACGCCTGCATTTCCGAGCAGCCGGCGACCATCCTTCCGCAGTAACACTTCAGACGGTATCACAAAGAGAGCTTCCGGTTGGCGGAGGCTCTTTTTTTGTGTGTACGGCATTAGCTTTGTGGATGAAAGCACAAGCCGAGTTCGTTCAAGTGAATGGGCTGTTGTTAAGGCGTGAGATGTGTGTTACCATACGCTCCACGTATGAACAGACGCGCATTCACGCTTGTCGAATTGCTTGTTGTCGTGGCCATCATTCTCGTATTGGTCGGCGTGGTTCTGCCGTATTATCAGAATTATGTCAGAGAAGCCAAGATTTCGAAGGCGCGGCACGAACTTGACATTCTGAAAGAGGCATTGATCAAGTTCAACACCTTTGAGGACCGGAAATTTGGCTTTTCCGGTCAGGGTGCAAAACTCGAACTGCTTCTTGGAACCTATCTCCAGAATATTCCATTCGATCCCTGGAACCGGCCGTATGAAGTATATCCTGATCGTGGCCAGCTTGTGTGTCTCGGACCCGACCATATTGCATCCTATGATGACATCCTTGTTGATTATGAGCCCCCACTTGCACTTCAGAAAGCAACATGGGTAGATGCAGACAATAATATCCACATTTCTCCAGGCGACCTGCTCAAGCTCGAGTTCAGCAGACCGCTTCTTGCTTCGCGAGCGGTGCTGTTGACAAACGCGTCCCCGAGCCTTGATGCGGATCTGGTGTTTTCACGAGAGGTCGTCGTTTCCAACATGGTCGCTTCGATCACGACAGCGAGTTCTACCGATATCTACCTGAATATCATAGAGACGAATGACAACACCTTTTTCCCCGGGTCTTCCACAGTCATGATTGCGGAGAGCAATACGAATATCGTCGATTACGCCGGTCGTCCGGCAAACGGCACAGCAGGCCAGTTTCCCGGCCTGGAAGTCACCATCCAGAATCGTTGAGGCATCATGAAACAGACCCGAAACGACATTGAAAACACCAGACCTCAAAATCGCACGAACGGGTGGGGAAGCCTCGACGCCCTGGACTGGCTGATCTACATCGGCGTGATTCTTGTGGCACTGGTGGTCCCCTTTCTCTACTCCCGTCTGACAACGGAAAATTTCCTCACACCGAAGGAGTTCACGTCGAAAATCGCTCTCGCCTTTTTTGGCGCGGTGTTCTGCCTTCGATTTATCGCGAATGGAAAAATTCAGTTCATTCGCACGAAGATGGATTTGCCTCTGTTTGCGTTTTTCGGACTGGCGCTTGTTTCTGTCGTCTGGAATGACAACGTTCCGTCGGCCCTTCGCGATCTCCGGGGAACCTTCCTCATCCTGATGCTCTTCCCGCTCATCGTGAACGTCGTGCGAGAGCGCTGGCAGTTCGAGGGGGTGATCTGGACGATGGTGCTCGTCGGGATCGCGACGAGCAGCCTTGGCATCATGGAAGCGTATAACCTGTATTTCAAACTCGATGCTGCCAATGGAATCAGCTTCGTCCGAGACGAAATCCTGGAAGGCCGGTTTGATTATACTTCTTGGTATATTCCCCTCTTCCCTCAGTTGGCAAGCAAAGAATTCTCGATGATGTCGATCGTCTCGACGTTCGGAAACCGGAATTATCTCGGGACATTCGCGATGTTTTCTGCGTTTTTCCCGCTCGGCTTCTTTTTTTATTACCGTCATCCGGTCATGAAAGCGATCTCGATCAGCCTTTTCTCCTGGATGGTCTACGGTCTCTACATCACCCGCTGCCGCGCCGCCCTGCTAGGCGTCATCACCGGGGTGATCTTCATGTTCCTCATGCTGGTTCTGTTCGACCGCAGTTGGAAGTTTGTCCGGCGACACGCCGCATTCTTTTCCATCATTGGGTGTATTCTGGCCGGCGGGCTCGTGGTGTCGGCAACGACGGCCAGATCGACAGACATGTGGGACAAAATCAGAAACACCTTCACGATGGATCGAAACGTCAGCAACACATACGAGCGCGTTTGGGTCTGGTATGCGACGTTCCGGAACTGGCTCGACAACCCAATGCTGCCGCTGGCTTCACCGGAGGCACGGAACCAGATCGACATGGCCGCGGAGACCGGAGAGTTTCCGGCTCGCCTCAAACGCTGGCTGTTGGGCGGCGGCTACGGTTCGTTCAAGCACTTTTTCCCGCTTCAGGAAGCAAAAACGTTCGATGACGAGAACAAGGAAACATTCACGCCGGTTACGTTTCGGCAGGCCCATAACGACTGGCTTCAAGTTCTCGCGGAACTCGGAATCATCGGCTTCGGATGCCTGCTGTGGCTGATGTGGCGCTTTTTTGGCGGGATCTATCATGCAGTCAAAGCCGACATGCAGGGGGCCCGGGCGAGCGATTTCCGGGGTGACCACGTTCTGCTGATCACGCTCGGTGCCGCGATGGTCGCACAACTGACAGCAGCCGTGCCCGACTTCCCGTTCCATCGCATCGAAACGGCGTTGTATGCCATCATCGTACTGGCACTGGTTCCGGTGATGGCGGAGACGGCGTTTTTTTCGAGGCAGCTTCCTCTTTCGACGATCGATACCGTCCCGAACGCACCCGTGTGGGTCGGCATCCTTGGCGTCGTCGCCGGGCTTCTGGCCATCAATTACGAGGTCCGCAGCTGGCAGGCGGATATGAAGGTTCGCGCGGCGGAATCGTATCTCGGCCAGCGGGCCTCGCCCGAAAGCGTTCTGATGGCGAAGCGGGAACTCCTGAACGCGATGCAGATCGACCCGCTCCCGGGCGACCAGTATCTGAAGATGGCGACGATTCTCGAACTCGAGAACAAGCCGCAGGAGGCCCTCGATTTCGCCAATCGGGCCTGGAAAAACATCAACTTCAACGCCCGCTCGACCTACCACTCCGTGACGTTCAGACGCCTGCATATCTTCTACCACCTGCTCCAGGACAGGAAAAAAGCCTTCGACGAGGCGCTGTTCGGCCAGTATCTCACCGCGGGCGAGGCGCGCTCGATCTACTACTTCTACGCCGGCAAGATCGCCCTGGAACTCGCCGACCTGACGAAGGCGGAGTGGGCGCTGTCGCGCGCGATGAACTATCCGACGTTCGTCACGCAGGCGGCGGCGAACCTCGCCGTCGTCAAGGCTTCGATGCAGAAGTGGCAGGAAGCGCTGAACCTGGCCGCCTCAATTTCGGCTCTGGTGAACGAGGCCGACCCGACGATGCTTGACATCATCGGGATTTCCGCGACAAACCTTGGCCAGACGGCCACGGCCGAAAAGGCCCTGCGCAAGGCAGTGAGTCTCGGACCGACGCAGCCCGTCTATAAACGCGATCTCGGCTCACTCCTGATCCGGACCAACCGGACGGCCGAAGGCCGGTCCCTTCTGGAAGAAGCTTACGGCAGCACCGATCTTCCGCCCCAGATGGGCGAAGAGATCAGAACCCTCCTCGCCTCGTTGACGGTCCAGCAGCGAAAGGTGGCCGATGACCTTCTGACCTCAGGAAACAGGGCGCCCGCCATTGAAATATTGCGAGAAATATACGGCGGCCGCATTCTTCCCGACGGCATGAAGGCGGACGTCGAAGCGAAACTGAAAGAGCTCGGCGCGATGATTGCCGAACGAACTCCGGCTCCGGCGGAAGCGCCGCCCAGCTCGCCCGCTTCCCCGTCCTTCCCGCTGCTAACCGGCGAGACGAACGCGATACCGGCGACCGGCGGTGCCGCACAATGACCCGCACCGCTTCCCCGAGACATCTGACGGGCAGGGAATGTACCGGAAGAATCCTCCTTGCCGCCTGGATTCTTCTTGCCCTCTTCACCGCTGGTTGCCGTTCTGCCTCGAAACTTCCCGAGAGGCTTCAGACGGATTTCTCACGGAATTCGCCGGATGTTCTGAGGTTGGGGCTGTACGGCGACGTGGTCGATCTGTCCCCGATCAGCCACCATGGCGAATACGATCGGTCCATCTGCAACCTGATTCATGCTGCTCCCCTGAAAGTCGCCGCCGATGGGAGCCTCGAGG
>JAGOCE010000026.1 GCA_017998915.1 Candidatus Ozemibacteraceae bacterium | reverse complement strand
TCCCCGGGCCTGACGGCGATCAGCCCCAGCGCCGGATTGCCCGGTCCGCCATCACCGCGGATCGTTATTTTCACCCGGAACAGGCCGCTGTGCGGAGCCGACTCGACGAGCGGAACCTCGAACCCGCCCGGATCGCTGTCCGAAACGACACGAATCTTCGTCGTGTCGGCATTGACCCAGTTGAGGTCCTCAGCCTCGATCTCGAGATAGACCACCGCCTGGTTCAGGTTGCCACCGTCGATCTGCTGCCGGTACGTCGGGTCGGAAAATGCTGACATGCCGTTGATCGTGATCGGTTGCGTGTCGCCGCTCGTACGATAATAGATATATTTCGATTGCGATGTAAGCGTGCCGCATGCGAGGTCGACGCGTTCGCCGGGAACGACGGGGATGGTGATGCTCGAGATCCCGCGCGCATCCTCCAGATCGATACGGCCCCGGAACCGTCTGCTGGTCGCATCGACCGGATCCAGCGGGAGAAGATAGGGAACGGTCGCGGTTCGCTGGGCAAAGGCCTCGAGGAGCCGGTGGTCGGGTGGGACGACTGCCGCGCCCGACGCGGCGACTTCGATCCAGAAGCTCGGCCCGCTCACGATGTCGCCAGCCAGGGGGGTGGTGAATCCGGCGTCCGTGAAGATCGTCATCCCCTGCGAGCCGGCCGATGTGAAGGTGTAGGAGGGAACCTGAACGGTCTGGCCGAGGAGGTCGCGCAGCATGGGGAAGACGGCTTCCACGAGCGAGCCGGGTAGGAAGATCGTTTCCGGCTGCCACTGGAGGGTGCGGGAAGACGCCCCCGATGTGACGAGAGTCGCCGTGGCCGGGGCCCCGTTCACCTTCAGCGCCAGCGGGCCCACCGCCGAAAGGTCGATCGCCTTCGAGAACGAGGCGGCGATGGTGGAGGTCTCGTGGGCCGAATGCGAACCGGATGCTGGCTGGACGCCGGTCAGCGCGGGAATCTGCGCCACGAGGAAGGGGACCGACGGGCGGGTTCCCAGTTCCAGGGTCGCGGTCGCGCGGGTGCCCCGGGCGAACGGAACGACGCCTTCGCCCTGGAATCGGCCAGGAGCCGTGGCTATCTCGGCCAGGACGACAGAAACGGTGCCGGTCGCGCCAGCGATGCTCACCAGCCTCGTTTCAGGGTTGTAACCCAAAAGATCGGCCGCGGACGCAAGGATGTCGACCCGGCCCGGCAGGGCTTCCCCGACCGTCGAGACGGCCGTTCCGGCGCGGCCGCCGATGCCGCTGTACAGTTCGAGCGCGGGCCCGGCTATTCCCTGGCCGGTGAAATGGATGCCGGCAGAGACCGGCACGCCGTCCGTGTCGCACAGGGGTGGGCGGAGGCCGATGACGTGCAGGGTCCCCGTCGCCCAGCGGCTCGCCGGAGCGACCGAGAGGCCATTTCCGGAGATGTCGAGGGACGCAGAGAAGGGAATGGCGGTATCTGCCGACGTCTTCACCGTGATACCGCCCGAGGCGATCCGCTCGGGGTCGAGCCGCTTGTCGAACGTCAGCAGGAAGGCCTGATCGAGCCAGACTCCGGTACTGCCGGAGGCCGGAGCGACACCCGTGATATGCGGCCGGTAAAAGACTGGAAGGCTTATCTGGAATGCCGCGCTGGCCTGGGAGCGAATCGAGACCGTTGCTCCTTCCGCGGCCGCTCCGACGGGCAGGACGCGCCTGAAAATACCGGTATTCGGTCCTGTTTCCTCGAGCAGGACGACTTCGGTGGCGATGAAGGAACCGTCCGACGCGTCGATGCGGACGCGGGTCGAGTCGATGGTCGAGAACGAAACGTCGGTTGCCTTGACCTCGAGATACAGCGCATCTCCCGGGATGACGCCGTGCCACTGCGTCGCGAAGCCAGCATCCCGGTAATGCCGCAGATAACTGACCACTGAAGGCGGCTCCGGCGGTGGCTGGGACCGGAAATTCGTGACAAAATCGGCGCCGAGCGTCTGCCCGTAAGCATCCCCGATCGTGCCTTTGACGACGAGGCGGTAGTCGGTCAGCAGGCTCAGGAATGCGCTTGGGATGAATTCGACTGCCCTCCGGTCCGCCGAGATATTGATCGTGCCCGGGACGGGGGGATCCGGCTCTGAGATTTTGATAAGCTGGAAATGCGCCGTATCGAGAGGTGCGTCCGGAGAAAGCGGCTGGGAGAACCGCCAGGTCGGCCACGAGTCGGCCGGAACGGCGACGGCGCCGTCCGTCGGGGAAACCTGGGTGACGAAAAATCTTTGCCGGATCGACAGGGTGCGCGACAACCCGGAGGCAAACGGCAGAGATACCGTCATCGTGGCTCCGGGAGTGTTTGGAACGGTGAAACTGCCGCGGAAATCGCCGCCCGCGACTTCGGTGATGGAAAAGGCCGACGTGGCGGCCGCGTCCGAATACGCAGCCGGAAGCGATTCGAGGCTCCTGGTTCGCGTATCGGTACCGATGAGGCGCACCCGGATCGTCGTTCCGGGATCGACGACGGCGCCGTCATCGATCTGTAGCGTGTAGCCTGCGTCGGAATACAGGGTCAGCGGGCCGTATGAGGGGGACAGGGTCGAGTATGCCGCCGACAGCGCGGGGAAGCTCAGTCCGTCCGTGTCGCGGACCGAGGCCGTGACTTCCAGGATTACGTCCGAAAAGGTCGCCAGGTCGGCTTCGATCGCTATCACCTGCGGCGCGGCAAGCGACATGCTGGCCGTCAGATACCCGCGGGAGTCGGCGAGCCGGACGGCGCCCGGGACGAGCGTCGCGGCATCGACCGGCTTGGAGGTCTGGACCCGGAAGAGGGTGTCGAAGGCGAGGTCCGCCGTTCCCGAGGCGGGGGAGAATCCCGTGACCTGGGGCGGAACCGGGGTGCGGAACTGACGTATGAAGGTGGGATCTGTAACCGATGTGAGGGTCAGAATGGCCCCGTTCCCCGGCGGGACGATCACCGAGCCCTGGAAGATGCCCGATATCTGGGTGGTTTCGACGAGGGAGACGGTGACGCTCGCGGGGCTCAGGCTCGTGGAAAGCCTGGCGCTCGTCGCGTCGAACGTCCCGGGCGATGCGTCGGTCGCGGAGATCCTGACGAACAGCTGCTGGCCGGGAAGGACCGCGCTCCCCGACGTGAGCGCCTCGGTATAGGCTGAGTCGGAAAAGACGGCGAGGCCCAGGATCGTCGAAGGCGGAACGGTGCTGGCCTGGGTTCGGAACGTGAACGAGAGGGGGCCGGAGAACGGGTTGCCGGATGTATCGCGGATTCCGTCGATACTCACCGTGTGATCGGTGTTGTAGGCGAGTTGCGCCGACGGCCTGATCGTGATGCGGCGCGTGTCCGTGGCGTATGTAACGCCCGCGGCGATCGTCGCCGCCCCGGTTTTCACCACGGCGTTCGTGGCCGTGACGGTCGATTGGTCGAGCTCCTCGCTCGCCTGGAGGGTGATATCGGTCGAGACCGAGACGCCGATCGAGCCGGAGGCGGGGAAGACGATGGATAGTTTCGGATATGTGACGAGCAGGGATGCGCTCGCGGCCGGAGTGACGGTCGATGCCGCGACGAGCCTGAAATTGTCCGCAAGGCCGCTCACGCTGAAGCTTCCGCGGTAGATGCCCGTCGATGCGCCCGTTTCGACGAGTGTTGCGACGCCGCCGGTCGAGAGCGATGCCGTCTCGGTGTCGATCGTCAGGTTCGAGGCGTCCTGGCCGCGCATCTCGAGATACAGCGTGCCGGTGGCGGCGCAGTCCGCGTCTGTCGCCAAGCGGGCGAAAGGATCGAAGGACACGTCGGGAAAGAACCCGACCGGGCCGATCGAGAGCGGCTTCGTTTGCGCGGCCTGCGTCGTGAACGTGAACGCAAAGCCCCGATAGATGGGGTTGCCCGTGGTTCCCCGAAGTCCCGTCGAAGCGTAATCGGCCTGCACCCGGTATGTGGACGAAGGCGCGAGAAGTGCAGCCGGGGTTATCGTCACGAGGCGGCCGTCCGCGCTCACGGTGCGGGTCGCGGCGACGGTGCCGGCCGGGCCCGTGAACTGGAGTGACGCCGTTCCCACGGTCGCCGGGTCGAGGGCTGACGTGAACGCGACGGGAACTGCCGCGTCGAGCCGGACATTCGTCGCCCCGCTCGCGGCCACGGTTCCGGAAAGTGTCACGATGTTCGTCTGTATCGGGGCCCAGGCCGGGAACTCGACCGTCATCGTGGCGCCCATCCCGCTCACGACGGATGGTTCCCAGCTGAGGGTCGCGACGGGGGCCGGCGGAAGGGTTCCCGCGAAGTCGAACACGGGAATTCCTGATAATGTATAATTACCGAAATATAAACCGCCCGAGTTGGATGTCGACTCCGTGAGCGGGATCGTCACACTTGGGCCCCAGGAGGCGCGGAGGGTGGCGTCGAACACGTCGCGCGTCTGTGTCGCGCCGTCGGTTCCCGTGAACTTCAGATACACGGCGGCCGTCGCGGAAACCCGCTCCGAGGCGGAAAACGCATCGAGATGCGCCGGGTCGCGATAGAGAATGAACGAGCTGGCCGCGGTGGGCGGCGTCGTAGCCGGTTGGGTTCTGAACGTCGCGCTGAACGTTGCCGGTGTGTTCGAGAAGGCATTGCCCGACAGGTCTTTCACGCCGGCGCCGATCTCGACGGTATACGTGGCGTCGGTGCGAAGGGCGCCTCCGGGGGCGTCATCCGGATCGATCGTGATGACCGGACCGTTCAGGCTGACGTTGAAGCTCGCCGGGCCATCGGTGCGAAAGAGCCGGACGGACGAGACCGTGACGCTTGGCGTCGCGATGGCTTCTGAAAGAGTCAATAGAATCGTTTTATCTATCGTAACTCCGGTGCTTCCGGAGGCGGGAGACATCGAATCGAACGTCGGCGGTGTGACGTCGGCGGTCGTGAAGGTATAGGAGAGCGTCGCGACCTGCGGATTGCCGGCAGGGTCCCTGATCATGCCGCATTCGACGGTATACAGGGTGCTTCCGGCCATCTCGGCGTCTGGAGTTATCGTTATGATGCGGGTTGCCGGGTTCCAGGACCGGCCGATCGCCACGGGAGCGCCGGCCTGGAGCAGTCGGACGGTCGTCGCATCGAACGAGGCCTGATCGAGCGGCTCGCTGGCCTGGATCGTGATCGAAGCCGTCGTTGGAACAGCCGTCGCGCCGGATGCCGGAGAAACCGGGTTCGTCGACGGAAACGAGATGGTGAACGTCAGGGAAATCGTCGTCGAGGCCGTTTGAAAGACCAGTGTGTGAGGTTGCCCGTAGGAAACCGACGTCGTGAGAGCCGGCGTCAGGAACGTCTCGGTCGCGGCGATGGGCTGCGTGAAGGGCAGGGTGGCGACCGTGACGGCATCCAGCAGGTAGGTCACCGTCGCCAGGTCGATCGTGTTGAACGCCGGATCCCTCGCCCGAAGCTGCAGATACAGTGTCGTCGTTGCGTTGATCTCGCTCCCGGCTGTGATCGGAACCGTCCTGGCCGCGTCACTGAACGCTTCGACGGCGAGCACCTCGCTGGCCAGGACGCCCGAATTGACCGTCTGTGTCCGAAGCGTATACGTTGCCGCTTCCCAGAGTTGGGTGCCATTCGCGCCCAAAACGTCGCTTGCGATTTGAATATAATATGTAGTATTGAATAAGAGATCCTCGCCTGTCTCGACCGTGACCGTGCGGGAATCGGCCGCTTGGTAGGCAAGGGAAACCGGCGCGCTGGCCGGCCCGAACATGCGTATCTGCTTCCCGTCGGCGTTTCCAACCCAGACCGGGAAGGAAGCCGTCATCATGTCGCCCGTGAAGGCAAGTTTGATCTGCGCTCCGGAACTGGCGATGATGCGCAGATCGGAGTTGGTGAAGGGAAGAACCCCGCCCGCCGCGTTCACCGCTTCCACGGAAGAGGAGGCTGCCAGCGGCTCGGGAAAAAACGCCGTGACCGTCACGTTGGTATCGGAAAATGGTGGTCCTTCGATGTGAAGGACCTTTCCTGTCTCGTCCCAGCGACATTCTTCGGGATACACCAAGGGCCGGGTCCATACTTCAAAATTGAAAAAGTCTTTTTGTATGAGGAGACCTGCCGATGGAGTCCCATGCTGTGAAGGTGTTTTCCCTTGATCGTAGGCGAAAAGCGATACAAGGGGCTGAGCATCATAGACCGTGCCGGATACGGAGCTTATCGATGCGACCGTCGTGAGATGAAGGGACGCATCTTTGAACCGTGTATCGCTGTTGTCCAAACCTACAACCGATGTTTCGAAGTTAGAATATCCTTCGACGGCGAATGCATCGGCGAAATACTGAGTCCATACCGAAGCATCCAGTATGGGTGCTGACGTCGCTGTCAATGTTCCATTCGAGAATATATAATTTGAAACACACGGTTTACTTGCAGAAATATACCCAAGGGTGATTACTTTCGAACGAGGATTCTGGGTCACGTCAACAAAACTGGAGTCGATGTTCCCGGTGTTCACTATTATGCTTGTAACTATAGAAAGATCGTTTTCGTTCAGAATCAATAACCTCGCAAAGTCTTGGGCTACATCCGAGCCTACGACGGTCACCGCCAAGAAATGTTCGGAATAATCATTGATACGGCAGGAGGAGATTCCATAGTTGGGATGAATCGGTTCGAAGAGAGCGACAGGCGAGGTGATCGGACTCGTTCCTTTGGCAAGGGCGTGGTACAGCTTGGCGGGGGTTCCGGCTTTCCAGAAAAGGTGAACTCCTCCTGCGGTCGGTGTGAGGCCAAAGTGGAGGGAGATATCTTGAGCCAATGTCGTAGGAAACCCTGTTTTCGGTGATTGAGGAATATCGGTTAAGGATGAAAATGCATACACGCGTACCGTTGCATCGGAATCTGCCGAAGCAAAAATCACGTCTCCAACTTCCATCCCTGGGTTATCTGAAACACCTATCTGGTCGATTTGGAAGGCGAAGGAAAAATTTCCTCCCGGATCATAGGTGAACGTATGCGTTGCCGCCGCTCCCCAAGGCGCTCGCTTGTAATGATCGATCCAGGGGGGGAAGCCGGGCGGCCAACGTGAAGGAGTGTACAGGGTTGTTTGTCCGGTTGTGTTGTATTGGGCTGTGTCGATAAACACTCGTCGAGTCGCGAATGGCGCAACATTGAAGGTGAATGTCGCTCCATACGTCGTATCGGCAGTGACTTCGAGGGGTACGGGGCCCATTCCGAGAAGGGTTGGTGGGCAGAAAATCCCCAGGAAAAAAAGGATGAGGGAAAAAATCCCTATCTTGATAGATGGACGGAAAACAAAAAAATCAGATAAAATAGGTGGTAGAGCGGGAAAAAGCCGGAATAGAGACGAAAGCCCGTGTGGGTACGGAGTTTGCGTGTAATACGTATGAGAAATAGTCTCGGTCGCTGTCGATCGGCCGAAGGAGAATTGAGTATGAAGACAACTATCAACAAGATCGTGGTGATGGCCTTGATCGGCCTCATTCCGTTGTTGGCCGGCTGTCTCGGGAGCGGAGGCTACAATCCCGTGGCCGACAATTCGCTTTCCGACCAGGTGAACGCTTCGCTTACCGCCGAATCGGAAGATCTCGTTTCCGGCCAGGTTCTGGGTGCACGCGCTCGCCCGCAGGCCCTCGGAAAGAGTCGCTGGTCGTATGCTGAACCGCCTTTTGTCGTCGTTCACAAGGTTAAAAATGGCAATGGCGGCCCCGGCAGTCTAAAAGTTCGCGTTCTCTCCGCCGCGAGTGCGGATAGTATCTTTATAACCCTTGATTCCATGAAGGTCAAGCCAAGGGAAGGCGCTCCCCGAGCCATCTCCATCACGACCGACGAGATCAACCTGAAGAATCCCGCGGCCTTGACCCAGATCCTCGAGGAGACTCAACTCCCCAGTGGCGTTTACAACTACATGGAATTCCGCATCAAGAGCGGGAGGGTGGTCATCGACGGGATCTCGTTCCCGCTGACGATTCCCAGTAACCGCGTTCGGTTCTTCGGGTCATTCGAGATCAAGGACAATTTTTCCACGGAAATATCGATACGTTTCTTTAACAAGCTCATGCTCAAGGTGAAGAAGCACGGCAAAGAGAGTGTCACGAATTATTTGCTCAACCCAATCGTCAAGATTGGTTCCACCCTCACGCCGAAGGTCATTGCTCTTCCTGATGGCGATGTGAAAGGCCTGGTCCTCGATTATGTGAAGAAAACCCCCATCTCCGGCGTGGCGGTGAGCATCGAAGGCACCTCGTTCAGCGGCCTCACAGACGCGAACGGCGCGTTCTCCTTCGTGAAGGTGCCGAATGGAACCTACAATGTGAAAATGTCGCACGCCGATTTCCTCGACAAATCCTCACCTGTCGTCGTGAAGGGTGGAGAGATTGCAGAAATCAGTTGTGAAATGAATCCCGCGATCGTGCGCAGCTCTCTTGGAAATACCGGTTGGTTTTCCCAGTTCTCCCCGCTTGCCGATGCGAACGGCGCGTATGGCGAGATGGCACTCGAAACTCCCATTGCGATCGATTTCGTGAGTCTTGCGTTCGTGAAGGCTGAAATTGCCTTTGACGCTGCATATCGATATAGCGGTGGTGTTCGGATGAGCGCTTACATGAGCTCAACTCAGCAGCTTCAGGTGATCAAGAATCTTGGCGGCTGGTGGGTTGGCAACAATGCTCTTCTTGGATATTCACTCGGCGACTTCTCGGCAACAAATCCGACAACGCATTATACCGTGGATGTGACAGACTTCATCCGTGGCAATCCGAGTGCCTCTTACTTCTTCGCGGCACGCAACCAAAACAGACTCGATATTGGCATGCAGAATGTCCAGCTCTCTATCTACTATCGCTGATCAATGTAAAGTCCATAACATCCCAATTGTTAAACCCCGGCGTAAGCCGGGGTTTCTTGTTGTAGCCGAACTGCTGAAAAGCGAGATCAGTTGGCGAGGCGCATGGCGAAAAGTGCCAGCCCGGCAAGGCCGAGCAGGAGGCTGACGATCGTGAACCGGGCCACGACTTTCTGCTCGGCCCAGCCGCACAGCTCAAAATGGTGATGAATCGGGCTCATGCGGAACACCCGCTTCCCGCCCGTATATTTGAAATACGAGACCTGGATGATCACTGACAGCGCCTCGGCCACATACACGCCGCCGATGAGCCCCAGGAACACCTCTGTGCGCGTGCAGGCCGCCAACGCCGCGACGGCGCCGCCAAGCGCAAGCGACCCCGTGTCGCCCATGAAGACCTGAGCCGGGTTGGCGTTGTACCAGAGAAAGCCGAGACAGCCTCCGAACAACGCTGCAGCAAGAATCGCCAGTTCCGCAGCGCCGGGAATGTACGCCGCGCCGAGGCCGCGGGCGAGTTCCGGGGTACCGGACACGAGCGCGATGATGATGAAGGGAATCAGCACGGTCAGCGTGACGCTTCCGGCGAGGCCGTCCAACCCGTCGGTCAGGTTCACCGCGTTGCTGGCCCCCACGACGATGAAGGCGACGAAGGGAAGATACAGCCAGCCGAGGTCGACCGTGCCGAACCACGGTACCTGAACGAACGTCGAAGGCAGGATGAGGCTTCCCCCTCCGGCGCCGAGGGGAACCGGCAGTTCATTGTTTGCGCCCAGCCATGTCTTCACGGCGTAGGCGGTGACGATGCCGGTCAGGATCTGCGCGGCGAGCTTTTGGCGCGGCGTGAGACCGAGACTGCGGGCCTTGATCACCTTCGTCAGGTCGTCCGTCGCGCCGAGCATCGCCATGGCCAGCGTGCAGAACAACACGATGCCGACCGAGGGGTGCCAGCGAGCCCACAGCAGGGTCGTCAGCAGGAACGGGATCAGGATGATCAGACCGCCCATCGTCGGGATGCCGGCTTTTTTCTTGTGCTCCTGCACCCCTTCCTCGCGGATCGTCTGGCCGATCTGGCGGCTTTTCAGATGTTCGATCACGCGTGGGCCGATGAAAACGGCGACCAGGAAGGACGTCGCGAGGGCGAGCAAAATACGGAGGGTCATGGCGGTGAAAATGGAGGCGAACGTAACGGATCTCCCTTCTATGTCAGGCCCGGGTCAGTGGAGATCGCAGTGCAGGGCGGGCCAGAGCTCCCTGATGATCTCTTCGAAATGCATGCCTCGACTGGCTTTGAGGAGAACGGTGTCTCCCGCCAGAAGCAGCGTGAACAGCAGTGTCGCGGCTTCCGACGTCGAACCGCACGAATGGACGCCGGCAGGTGGAAAGCCAGCCTGGAGCGCTGCCGCCGCGATGAACTGGGACTGTTCCCCGACCGTCACCAGCTGATCGATTCCCGCGCGGGCGACGGATTCGCCGAGCGCGCGATGCAGGACTTCCGACTGGTCGCCAAGTTCGCGCATGTCGCCCAATACCGCGACGCGGCGGCCTTTGCATACGGCAAGATATTCGATCGCCTGCTTCATCGAGGATGGATTGGCGTTGTAACAGTCGAGAATGACGCGCTTCCCCTCGAGTTCGTGCGACTCCATGCGGGCGGACACGGGCAAAAAACGTTCGATCCGGGAGATGCCCTCGCGGAGCTGTCTCGAACCGGTATTCGCGTAGACGGCGAGGGCCGAGAGGGCGTTGAGGGCATTGTGTTTGCCCAGTAGTCCGAGCCTGGCCCGGACCCGATCTCCCTTCGTGACGACTTCCATCGAGATCGCATCGGCGTCCATGTGGACGTCCTGGCCGCTGCAGTCACAGCCGGAGCCGAAGCCGAAGCTCACGATCCGGGCCCTGGTCTTCGCTTTCAGTGTTGGGAGATAGGGATCGTCTCCAGGAAGGACAGCCAGGCCGCTTTCCGAAAGGCCTTCGAGGATCTCGGCCTTTGCCAAGGCTATATTCTCGAGGCTTCCGAGATTCCCGATGTGTGCCGGGCCGATGTTCGTGATGACCGCGGCATGGGGGCGGGCGATGCCCGCGAGAAAGCGGATCTCGCCCGCGTGGTTCATGCCCATCTCGATGATCGCCGTCTCGGTGGCCAGTGGGATCCGCACGATGCTCAGCGGAAGGCCGATGTCATTGTTGAAGTTGCCCGTGGTCGCCCACGTGCGCGAAACGCCTGAAAACAGGTGCAGAAGCATTTCCTTCGTCGTCGTCTTCCCGTTGCTCCCGGTGACGCCGATGAACAGGGCCTTATGGCGCGCTCTATGGAATCTTGCCGCATCCTGAAGGGCCCGCAGCGGATCGTCGCATCGCACCCATGCCGCATCGCCGTCGACCGGCGAGGTCCCTTCGACCCACCTCGCCGAGACGATCGCGGAAGCGCCTCTCGCGAGTGCCTGGGCGATGTACGCGTGGCCGTCCGTTCGCTCACCTTTGAACGCAACGAAGACCTCGCCCGGAAGCAGGGTGCGGGAATCGATCGAGAAGCCGGTGATCGGTTTCGGGGTTCCGCTCGCATGAACACCGCCGGTCGCCGCAAGCAGGTCGCCGAAACTCCAGTCGTTGGTGGTGTTCATGCGTGTTCTCCTTCGAGAAGCTCCTTCGCCACGAGGCGGTCGTCGAACGGTACCGTGCGGTCGGCGAAGATCTGACCCGTTTCATGGCCTTTGCCGGCGATCAGCAGAACGTCGCCCGATCTGGCGATCGAGATGGCGAGGGCGATGGCCTTGCGCCTGTCGGCCTCGACATGCACTTCGCGACGTTGCTCCGCCGGAACTGCGTCAATGCCAGACATGATTTGCGATATTATATCGATTGGATTTTCCTTGCGCGGGTTGTCGCTTGTCACGACCGTGATGTCGGCCAGGGTCGCCGACAGGCGTCCCATGACGGGACGTTTCTCGGTCGAGCGGTTGCCGCCGCAGCCGAACACCGAGATGACGCGGCCGTTGGTAGCGAGCGGCCTGACGGCATGGAGCAGATTCTCGAGCGCTGCCGGGGAATGAGCGTAGTCGACGATGACCGTCACGCCCCGGTCGTTTGCGATGCTTTCGAACCGACCGGGGACCGTGGCGAGCGAGGTGATCCCCTCCAGGACCGTATCCCAGCCGATGTCGAGGCACCGAGTCAGGCCGGCGGCCATCAGGGCGTTGAACACATTGAACTCGCCGGCCAGGGCGATGCGGCAGGGCCGCCTCATGTCGCCGGAAACGAGGGTGAAATCCGTCGCCATGCCGGTCAGTCGTATGTCTGCCGCATACAGGTCGGCCGTTTCCTCCACGCTGACCGTGCAGACCTTTCTTCCCGCCTGGCGGCACTCGTCGGCCAGCCGTCGGCCCCATTCGTCGTCGATGCCGATGACAAGCCCGCGGTCAGCCGGCGTCAGATCGAGAAACAGCCGCCGCTTGGCCTGGTAGTAATCTTCCATGTCCGGGTGAAACTCGGTGTGCTCGAGGGAAAGGTTTGAAAAGCCCGCAGCCGCGAACGTCAGATCCTCGACACGGCAGGATTTCAGGGCATGCGAGCTCACCTCCATCACCCCCGCCCGAACGCCCTTCGCTCGGGCGTCCGCGAAGAGAGCGCTCAGTTCGAGCGATTCGGGGGTCGTGTTCTTCGCCGGACGCACATCGAAGCCGAGATCATACTCGACCGTGCCGAACCTGAACGCCGTGCCGAAAGCCTTCCGGAGAATCGACTGGACGAGATACGTCGTCGTCGTTTTCCCCTTCGTGCCGGTGATGCCGACGAGGTGCAAATCTTTCGACGGGTCGTCGTGGAACAGGCGTGCGATGGCCGAGAGAGCCCGTCGCGCATCCGTGACGCGTATCGCGGGAACGGGGATCCCGGCGAGAGGGGCCTGTGTCACGATCGCCGTGGCGCCGCGCCTGACGGCATCCGCGATGAACGCCGCACCGTCGGCGGCCGAACCGGGCATCGCGACGAACAGGAACCCCGGCTCGACCTTGCGAGAATCGAACGCGACTCCCGCTATCTCGACGTCCGGATTCCCCACGCGATCGAGGACGGGAAAGGAAGTGAGCATGCTCAAACGCTTCATGGCTGCCTCATATATGTATCTAAAAATATATTTTATTTGATGGTTATCTGCCGGGAGCTGGAGAGAATTTCACCTGCACGATGCGAGAGGCCGGAATCGGGGCGCCGGGCCTGGGAAGCTGCTCGATCGCGACGCCGTTTCCCTCGAACGTCGGTGCCAGCTCCAGGTGCCGTGCCATACTTGCCGCCTCTTTGAGCGTCATTCCAGTGAAATCCGGGACGAGGATCGACAGCGGGGGCCTGACATCCTCCGGGGTTCCCGATGCGGTCGGGGAGGGTGGAGCAAAGGCGGAGAGGGGGAGACGCACTTCCGGGGGCTCTTGTGACGGATGCTTGGCGGACCTGTCGGGGTCCGGCGTTGCGCTTTTCGTCGCGATGACGGCCGCCGCGGCTTCGGATGGATTCTGGACTTTCCGGTCCGGCGGAACCTTCAGGTATTTCAGAATCCGATCCATCATCGAGCTGAAATACGGCCCGGCGACCTTGCCGCCGAACAGCGTCCGGGTGTCGCCTTTCGGTTCGTTGGCCGCGACGAACAGCACGATTTTGGGGTCCAGCGCGGGGGCCATGCCGATGAACGAGGTGACGACCTTGTCCCAGTAGTAGCCGCCGGCGGGGTTTGCTTTCTGTGCCGTGCTCGTCTTGCCGCCGGCCGTGTAATCGGGAATGGCCGCCAGATCGCCCGTTCCGTGGTCGATGACGCCGAACAGCAGCTTGCGAAGGCGTTTCGCGACGTCGGGCGACATGACCTGGCGCTTTCGCTCGGATGCATATTCCTCGCTGATGTCGCCGCTCTGCGAGACGATTCGCTTGATCACGTGCGGGCGCATCAGCCACCCGCCGTTCGCGATGGAGGAATAGGCGGCGACGAGCTGCGCGCCGGTGACGCCGATCTCTTGGCCGATGCAGAGAGACGCGGCAGACAGGGCGGACCATTTCGACGGCGAACTGAAGATGCCGGGCGTTTCGGCGGGGACTTCGAGACCGGTGGGTTCGCCGAAACCGAGTTGTCGGTAAAAACGGTACAGGCTGCGCTGGTCCAGCGCCTGGGAAATCTGGACCATGCTCGCGTTGCACGACTCGGCGATCGCTTCCTCGATGTTGACCAGTCCGTGCGCGCCGTGGCATTTGATCCGCTTGCCGGCGATCTCACCCGCGCCCTTGCAGTAAAACCGCGTGCCGCCGGTGATGCAGCCGTCGATGATGCCGCACGCCGTCGCGAAGATTTTCATACACGACCCGGGCTCGAAAATGTCTGTCACGGGACGATTCCGGTGCGAGTCCGGGGTGGATTCGGCGAATTTGTTCAGGTCGTAGTTGGGCAGAACCGCCATGCCGAGGATTTCGCCCGAATATGGGTCCATCGCGATCGCCATCGCGTCGATCGGCTTCCACTGGGCCATGAGCTTGGCAAGCTCGGTCTCCAGGATGTGCTGAACGATCGAGTCGATCGTGAGAACCATATTGCTGCCGCCCATCGGCGGTCGCACGATCCGCATGCGGCCCTGGCCGGACTCGCTCGTGCTCACGTCCTCCTCGACGGCCAGGCCGGCGTAACCGCGCAGCGTTCGGTCGAACGACAACTCCAGCCCTTCGAGGCCGTGACCTTCGCCGCCGGTGAAGCCCAGGAGATTCGAGGCAAGGGTGTTCTGCGGATAGACGCGGCGGTAGGTTTCTTCGAGCGTGACGCCGGAAAGGTTCAGCTCGTTGATCTTCATCGCGAGGTGTCGCTCGAGATTTTTATAGATGGGAATATACCCCTTGCGCCCCTTCAGCTTGTCGAGGATCTCTTCCTGCGTCATCGGCAGGACCGTCGAGAGGTGAGAGGCAAGTTCCGGGAGGGACTTCACCTCGCGGGTGAAGACGTAGACGGTGTATGTCTCGACGGAAAGGGCGAGTTCCACGCCGTTGCGGTCGGAGATGGTTCCGCGCTTCATTTCGAGCGTGTGCTGTGTTCGGTGGTTCTGGAGCGAACGTCTCGACCACTCTTCGAACTGGACGACCTGCAGATGGAACAGCCGGAGCAAGTAGACGCCCAGGACGACGCCGATGACGCCGCAGACGATCAGCGCCCGCATCGTTCGGCTTCGCAGGGCGGGCCATCTCATGCCTGACGGCCTTCCGGGGGGAGCTTTCGCGCGACGCGAAGCTTTGCCGACCTGGCCCGCGGGTTCGCGGCTGTTTCGGCCTCATCTGCCGTGATGGGCTTGCGTGTGAGGATTTCGAGCGTCGGCCTGTGCCCGCAGACGCAGACCGGAAACTTCGGCGGGCAGGTGCAGCCCTTCTGTTCCCCGGCGAAGAAGGTCTTCACGATGCGATCCTCGAGCGAGTGAAACGAGATGACGGCGAGCCGTCCGCCGGGCGCAAGAACAGAAAGCGCCATCGGCAGGAACCGCTCGAGCTCGGCCAGCTCGTCGTTCACGGCGATGCGAAGCGCCTGGAAAACGCGCGTCGCCGGGTGGATCGCAGCGTAGCCCCGGGCGGGCGCGACGCCTTCGATGAATTTCGCCAGGTCTGCCGTCGTCTCGAACGGTTTCGACTCTCGCCGCTTTGCTATAGCAGAAGCTATTCTTCGTGAGTGATGCTCCTCGCCATACTCGTGGAATATCCGCGAAAGTTCGCGCTCTGGCGCCGTATTGATCAGATCGGCGGCCGTCGTTCCGCCCGACGAACGGTCCATGCGCATGTCGAGAGGGCCGTCGCGCGTGAAGGAAAACCCGCGGTCGCTCTCGTCGAGTTGGGGAGAGGAGACGCCGAGGTCGGCCAGGATCCCGTCGACGGAAGCGATGCCCAGTTCGACGAGAACGTCGCACAGTTCGGTCGATCGGCCGTGGACCCGCGTGATGCGCGCGTCAGGAACCGTCGTCTCGGACCGGCGCAGGATATCCATATCGCGATCTATAGCAACGACGTGCTTGATCGACGGATGCCGCTCGAGAAGCGCTTTCGTGTGGCCGCCCAAGCCGAACGTGACGTCGGCGAACGTCTGACCGCCTTCGGGAAAGGCGAGGTCGAGGACCTGGTCGAGGAGAACGGGGATGTGGCCGGATCGTTCCATGGCGTGTCCTTACGGCGTCGCCTCCTGTGGAATCGGGAGGTAACAGACCTGACGCGGCGGTATCATGCCCAGTTCGGTTCGAGCGACCATTTCGATCCGGGAGATCGACTGGAGCTTCGAGATTTCGGCACGCACGACGGCGTTGTTCGTTTCGAGACTGTCGATGCGCCGTTCCGACGTCTGGAGGCGGAGCCTGATCTCGACCATCTTTGTTTGCTGCCAGATATACATCGTGAGCATCATGCTGACAAGAAGGATCGCCGTCATGTAGAGCCTGAGCATGCGCCGTCTGCGATTATCCGCCGTCGTCACGAAGCTGTCCCGGTCAGAGATGCGGGGAGAGGTCGATTCCGGGGTGAGCGGGACGAACCATCGGGAATGTTTCATGTCATGCCGACTCCTGGAGGTGAAAAATGCCGAAGACGATACTCGTCCGCGACAGGAAACTCATCGACATCATGCGGGTCAGGCATGAGAGAAGATTCATCGAGTCTGCTCCTGTTCGCTTCGGGCGTGATGTACGTACAAACCACAGGAAGAAACCCGGGGGTTTCTTCCTGTAGGGGGATAAACGCGACCGCTTACCGGCTCATGAGGGTACCATGTTGCCGCTGGAATTCCAAGAGGGAACGCACCTGTTTTTCGAGATCCGTGACGTTTTCGCGCTGTGACGGGGGAAGGTTTTCGATTGTCTGCATGAGGGAGATGCCCGTTTCGGGATGTCGCTCCATCTCCTTGGCTGCGCGCCGTGTGATCGATTTCTCGAGATTCGCGAGCAGATCGACGTCGTCGAGATACTGGCGGGAATTCGATCGGCGCTGCCGTGCGGGTCGCCGTGATGACGCACCCGCCAGATCGCGGACCTGCGCGTCAAGAGAGGGGGTCATGTATGTTGCGATTGCCTTCAGCACGGCGTTTCGCTGGCTTTGGTCGTTGATCGCCTCGATCCCGAACGAGAAGAACATCAGCCGGTATCCGTCGTTCACCTGAACGGCCGCCGCTCCCGATGACTTGATGCCGCGAGTGGGCGAGCTGGGCTTGAGGTCCGGGCCATTCATGTCGCGGTCGTTGGCGCGGTCGCGGGCGGCGCTGTCGAACTTCATGACGGTCTGGGCCCCGGTGAGAGGGTCGATCTCGTCGGGCCACTTCTGGTTGTTTGCGCCGTCGCCGCCGAAGATCTGATAGGTCTGGCCCTTGAAACTGCCGGCAGAGCCGGAGATCACATGAACGTTCGTGTCGTCCTGGACAAAGCCGATCTTGCAGAAGTCTTTCATGAACGGCGTGTCGCGGAGCGAGAAGGCGAGATCCTGGCCGCTGAGCACGAGCCGGCCACCGAGCTTGAGATACCCGGCAAGCGCCTCGACTTCCTCGGCGGACAACTGCTGCTGGTCGGATGAATCCTGGACAGAGACGAACACCCAGCCGTCGGTGTACCGCTTCAGGACATCGGGCTTGAGGGCACCGTCGAGCATGCGGTCCCACGGGTCGAAGGTGATGTTGGCGTCACGAAACATCGCCTGCAGAACGGGCGTCGCTGGGGAAAACGCGTCGGTAAAGGCGAGAAGAACATGACTGCCGGTCTGGAAGGCTGCCTTCACGTAGAACGTCGACCTGAACGTCGAGGGCGGGCTCTTGTCGCCCGACACCGTGACGGTGATGACGATTTCGCTGTCGACCGGCGCCGAGGGAGAAATCGTGAAAACGGGGCCGGAGACGGTGGTCTGTTTTCCCGGGGAGGGCGCCGATGTGAGCGACATCGCATACTCGGTCTTGTCGAGCAGGCTGCTCGTCGTCTGAATGGCGACGTTCAGCTTCGCAACCTGTTCCCGGCCGAAGTTGCGCAGAACCAGGTGCGTTTTCACCGACTCGCCGGCGGCAAATCGGCCGTCGCGATTCTCGTCTTCAAGCACGACTTCCTGCAGCTTGATATACGGCAGGGAGGGTGTTTCCAGCTCCTCGAGCAGTTTATACCACCCGCTGTGTGCCGAAAGGCTCAGCAGTTTGTACCGGTTCTTGTATGTCCGGAAGCCGTTGCGGTCGGGAAGAAAAATGCAGATTCCCGTCGCGTCCTTGTATTTGTCGCCAGCCGATCCGTGATGGATGATCAGCCCGCCGTCCCCGGTCAGCATTCCGAGGAGGTTTCTTGCCGCCGCCTTGATCGACGGGGTTTCCACGGTTTTGCTCAGGATCTGGAGATAATGCCCCAGGTCGATGTAGTCTTTGTAAACGAATTTCAGGGCGGCCTCGCGGGCTTGCTCGATTCGGTCGATCTCGCGAATGCCTGATTTGACGGCCGTTACGAACGAGTTGAGCTTTTTTGCAACGTCATCGATCTTCGACAGATCGAGCAGGGAAAGGGTGACCGCCGTATTGCCCTGCGACCCCATCTGATAGGATGACTTGTAGGTATCGACGATGGTCGTGCCGAGCTTGCGACCGTCCATCTCGGGGGCGGCGGCGAGCTTCTTGAGGAACGCGTCGTAGGGCCAGCCGCGCTCGGGCTCGAGATCGGTCGAAGCCACCTGGAACAGTGCGGAGGCGGAGGATTCGTGCGCCACTTCCAGCATCTGCATCAGGCAGGCGTCGAAACCCAGAAGGTCGATGGGCTTTCCGAGAATCTCTTTCGCCTTGAGGAGCGTTTTCCCGAGGGTTGGGATGTCCATCGAGGTGCCTGACGTATCATCGTAGGAAATGTTGTAGGAGATCGCGCCGAACGTGGGGTCATCGGTTGCGCTGCCAGCGGTCATGATCGAGGGCGCGATGTCAGGCTGGATTTCCTTCCAGCCCGTGCCGTGATTCCAGAGGATGAGGGCGTATCGCTTCGCAGGAAACCGCTGCTTCGCCCATTTTACGAAGCCCAGGAGCGACTCGGGGGTTGCCGTGTCGATCGGACCAAGGTCTTCGAGCATCGGAGAGGTTACCTTCTTCGGCTGGGCGTCTTTCTTGATCAAATACCGCCGACAGCCGGACCATTTCATTTCGGATTCCTGGGAAAATTTGCCGTTTCGATCGAGCTGGACGACGATATTGAGATGCTCGTTCGACCCGACCGTTTCCATCTCGTTCATATCAAGCTCGCCACCGGCTTCGAGATTGTTGTCGGCAGCCATGAACACGAGGAAGGTCCAGTCTTTCACAGCAGGACTGGATGTGGGAGCAGCCGCGGGTGACGCAGCGGCGGGTCTCCGGGAGGGACGTTGCGAGGCAGCTTCGCCAGATGTACACGATGCGGCCATCCAGAACGCGAATAGGAGAATGGCGGGAATTCTGCCGCGCATGGTTTCGAATGAGGATGCCACTGTTCCGTGCCTCCGTTCGAGCTGCAATGAAGTGCCTTTTGTCGATTATAGTGACGGATGGAGGGGGTGTCAATGAAAGGGGCTCCAAGAACGGAAAATATCCACTTGGAGAGAACGGAAATGGGGCTTTCTCCGCATGCTGTAATTCGGATCACGAGGCGGATCCGTGCACCTGCCGGGAAGGCATGGCGCGATTGACTTGCCGGAACGATTATAGTAGAATCTTGTATTAACTTCCATTGGGAGGGTGATGTATGGCAAAAGCAAAGACCATCAAGAAGGCCGACACGAAGCCGGTCGAAGCTCCGGTCCGCAAGAAAGACAAGGCGGTCCAGGGCGCTCCTCGGGATTACGATTCAGCCGAACTGTACGAAGAAGGCGAACTTGTTTACCACAAGATCTGGGACGACAAGGGCGAAGTCGTCGAGGTCGGCATCACCGAAGACGGCATCCGCAAGATGAAAGTCCATTTCGAAAAAGTTGGACTCAAGAACCTTCGCATGGGCCAGGCTTCCTGAATTCCTGAGATCTTCCGATCGCCGGAGTCCGAACCAACGGGCTCCGGTGATTTTTTTCTACGTGACAGCGTTGTTATCCTGGCCTGAATGGAGACGGCGGTGGAACCCCGCTTCTTCGGAAAGGGGAGAATCCTGCCGATGAGAGTGGGCCGGGGAGGGTCTCGAGAGGATGCCTGAAGCAAACGAATTGAGGAAGCGCGGCCTTGTTCTGATCAAGTCGTGCACGCGCCGATTGATCGGTTTTCTGCATCATCAGGATGCCCACGTTCGGGAAGAGGCGGCGAGGGCGCTTGGAAGAACGGGCGATCCGGAAGCCGTCGTTCCGCTCGTCGAGTCTCTCCGGCGACAGCCGCACGATGACTCGCTGTCGGGTGCCTTGGCCGAAATCGGCGACACGTCGGCTGTCGAACCGCTTCTTGCGGCATTCCGCGATGCCGAACGTGAAGCGAGGCCGAATATTGCGGCCGCGCTCGGCGCGTTTCACGATGCACGGGTCACGGCGGCTCTCAACTCGGGGCTTGCGGACACGGACCCGAACATCCGCTTCCAGTGCGCAACAGCACTCGGAAAGAGCAAGGATCCCTCGTCTCTTTCCCCTCTGCTCGGGTGTCTGGGCGAGGCGAACGAATGGATCTTCCTGAGCGTCGTTGATGCGCTTGCCAGAATCGGCGACCATCGCGCAACCAACCCGCTGACCGCATTTTTCCTCAAGGAACCGAATGAACGGAAACGCTCGGCGCTGGTCACGGCGATCGGCCAACTCCGTGACCTGACGGCCGTTCCCACTCTTTCCAGGGCGTTGCGCGACCCGGATGACCGCGTTAAGGCGAATGCGATCGAAAGCCTTCGCAGGCTGGAGCTGCCGAGGGAAAAACTGCTCACGCTGATCCAGCCGTTCCTCAAACATGGGAATCATCGCGTTCGCGGCAACGCAATCATTGCCGTAGCTCTGGCCGGAGCGATGGATCTGACGCCGCTTCTCGACGAGATGCGGGATGATCCCGACAAATGGGTCCGCTCAACGCTCGGCTACGTGCTGTCGATGTTTCCGCACCCGCGGGCTCTTTCTCTCCTGGTCGAGCTTCTTCGCGACGAGGACGGTGATGTCAGAAAGAACGCCGCCCGGGCCCTTTCTGCCCGGGCCGAAGAGAGCGATCTCGAACTGCTGCTGAAACTGCTCGGCGACGCGGCATCGTTCGTTCGCCTGCATGCCGTCGCTGCCTTGGGGCGCCTTCGTTCCGCACCAGCGGTGCCGATGCTCTCGAAGCTGTTCACATCGGAGCGAAATTTCAAGATCAGGTCTGCCGTCATCTCTGCCCTCGGAGAGATCGGCGATGCCTCGGCTGTTCCCATCCTCGAAAAGGCCTTGAAAGACAGGGACTCGCGCGTGCGCGCGAACGCCGTCGAGGCTCTCGAGGCGGTCCTTGGCGAGGGTGGAGCCCTGATACTGAAGCCCCTGTTACAGGATCCGGACAATCGAACGCGTGCAAACGCAGCGAAGTCACTGTTCCGCATCGGCGAGGTCGGGGTTCTGTTCCAGCTCGAGCGGATGCTGGGTGATCCTGAAAATACCGTGAAGATTTCCGCCGCGTATGCAGTCGGGGAAATTGGCCGGGCGCTCAGGGACATCGACAGGATTCCCCTCTCGACCCCCCTAAAACAGGCGCTTGCGGGCGTCCGATTGCCTGAAGCCCCGTTGATGCGGCCGGAAAAACCCGCCGTTCCAGACGTCGCATCGCAGGCCCGCCAACCTGCCGTGACGCCTCTCCCTGCGAAGGACGGTGCCGGCAAGGAGGTCATGC
>JAGOCE010000359.1 GCA_017998915.1 Candidatus Ozemibacteraceae bacterium | reverse complement strand
GCCACTGGCTCATGTCTTGCAGGAACTTCTTCCGCTGGCGTTTCCAAGGGGAGAGCCGGGGCCTTGGTCTCGGGAAGGGACGGAAGTTCCGGTGCCTGCTCTTCGGAAGACGTCTCCTGCTCGAGGGGCGTCTCGACCTCCTGCCGGTCAGGCTTTTCGGCAGAAGGTTCGGACATTTTCTCAGCAACCGGCGGAACCGGCAATGTCTCCGGCTGCGACTCAAAATCGGCTTCGGGCGACGGTTGCACTGCCGGTGTGATGAGGGCGACGGGCGGCGCGCCCACCGGACCGACGGAGACCGGCTTCAACTCGGTTTCTGCGGGGGTAGGCGCAACGACTTGAGCCACGGGCTCGCGCAGAGGCGTATTTTTGATCTTTTCCCAGAGGCCCCTCGCCACTTGGGCAACGACGCTGTCCGAATCTTCGGTCGTCGCCAGCAGGGCTTCGCGGGCAACCGTATTGTTGATCTTCGCAAGTGCCTTGAGAACGCTCAGCCTGATTCCCTGGTTCGTATCCTTCAGGGCCGCCTTCAGCAGCGTCAGCGATGCCTGGTCGCCGATCTCGCCCAGGGCGAAGATCACGCTGTCCCGCAGCCAGACTTCCGAAGAGCGAAGCATCGAACGCAGCGTCGAAAACGCCTCGGGATGCCCGCACTTCACTAAAAATTTTGCGGCGTTCACCTTGACGCGATTTTCCGGATCTCGCAGGAGTTTCTCCACATCAGCTTCGCAGCTTCGTATCGAACACTCTTCGATCACCTCGACGGTGTTTGCCCGAACGCGCGCATCGCTGTCGGTGAGGCAGACTCGGATCGTCGGGACACCCTGTTCACCGGCAAGTCTTGCATACACTTTCACCAAGCCGGACTTGACGATCACGTCCTTCTCGTTCAGCAGGACCTGCTCGAGTTGTTCCACCTCGAGAGCGGAACTCGTTTCCATGATGATCTTCAGCACCAGGAATCGACGCTGGGATGAAAAATTCGTGAGAACGAGGAATGGAAGCACCTGCGGCGGGATGCGGGGATCCTTGATCGTCAGCAGGCCCTGCAAAGCGGTCAGGGCCACCTCTTCGTGCACCTGGCGCGACAGCCAGAGAAGCTGGGTCAGATGCCCCGGCGGCCGATTCCGCACGAGAACGCGGGTATGCTCGAGCATTTCAGGAATGCTCTTCATCTTTTCGGGATCAGGAAGCGAGGGATCGACCTGCTCGTTCAGGAACGGCGCCTCGATGACGAGCGGCTTCGTGCCACGCCTACCCGCAGCCTCCTTGGAAGCATCACCGGTCGGCTTGAGCAGGGACGTATCGATTTCCGGTATGTCGTCCGAAACGGCTGGTAATTGCACGGCAGCGTTCGGTTCCAGGACTGGCGGCGCAGCCTTTTCCGCCGGCGCAACACCGTCACATCCGATCTCATCCAGCATCCGCTTCGCTGACGACCTGACCCCTTCATCGGCGTCTTCGAGCATCTGGGACAACAGCTTCGCCTTCTCCTCGCCGGAAATCGAAAGGCTTGGAATCTGGCTCACGGAGCGCAGGCGCACCTCCGCCGAGATGGAACGGAGGTTCTGAATGATCAGATCCTGCTGGCGCTTGGGAATCATCGTGGTTTCCTCATTTTTCCGGCGTGAATGGAAGATCGGCGGCGTCACCGAACAGAGTCCACAGGATAGCAAGATCGGCCCGTCCGAGGCAACGGGTTCGTGCCGCCTGGGCGACATCGTCGAACCGTCCCGATGCGAGCACCTCGCGGGCGCTCGCAGACAGCGCGATCTCCCGACCGGCCGAAAGCTTCAGGGGGAGCTTCAGCGATTCAAGGCGCCTTGTTTCCTCCATCCGATCCGACTCCCTCGCCGCGTAACCGCGATATTTGATACCGATCTCGAGCACGTCGATCTCATCGGGTTCATCCAGAGCCGGCGCAAAGCCGTCCACCAGCGCAGGCAGATCGGCATACCTGACACCGGGCCGCTGGAGGATTTCCGCGGCAGACACACGTTTTTTCAGGCCTCCCGTGCCGGTTTCGGCAAGCTTCTCCGTGAGCGATGCCGTCGGGGTCACCCGGCACTCGTCCAGCCGTGCCGACTCGGCCGCGATTCCCGATAGCCAGTGGGAAATGGCCGCGTGTCTGGCGTCATCGACGAGCCCGAGCGCGTGTCCCGCCCCGATGAGTCTGGCTTCGGCGGTGTCATCTCGAAGATGGAGCCGGAACTCCGCATTGGCAGGCGTAATTCGATAGGGCTCGGGGTGATCCCAGGTCGCCAGATCGTCGATCAGGACGCCGATGTACCCGTCCGCCCGCGAAGGCGCGAACGCCGGCTTTGCAAGCACGGCCAGCGCTGCGTTGGCCCCGGCCACGAGGCCCTGGGCCGCCGCTTCCTCGTATCCCGAGGTGCCGTTGATCTGGCCCGCCGAGAAAAGTCCGTCGAGAATTCGCGAAGCCATGGTCTTTCTGAGCCCCCCCGGCGCGAGCGCATCGTATTCGATGGCATAGCCGTACCGCACGATCCGAGCGTTCTCGAGGCCGGGAACGCTCGCGACGACATCCCGCTGGGCTTCCGGCGGCATGCTGGTCGTGAGCCCCTGGAGATAGACCTCGCCCGATTCGCGGCCCTCCGGCTCGACAAAAATCTGGTGTTTCGTCATCTCCGGGAACTTGAGCACCTTGCGGTCGATCGACGGGCAGTGTTTCGGCCCGACGTTCGTGATGTTGCCGACGACGAGCGGGCTGTCGGCGATATGCCGCTTGACCGCCTCGATCGTGCGATCGTCGGTGAACGTCAGCCAGCAGGGAAGCTGGTCGTCGAGACGCCGGAGCCGATGCTCCCAGAGGAAGCCTCCGGCGAGCGGGTCGCCGGGCATCTCCTGCATCTTCGATCGATCGATCGAGTCGCGGTCGAGCCGTGGAGGGGTGGCCGTCTGCAGCCGTCTCAACGGCACTCCCGCGGCCGCGAGCGAGTCGGAAAGGCCGATCGCGGCTCGCTGCTGATGCGGACCGCCTGGCCAACTGTCGCGACCCACGATAATGCGGCTCGCCAGATACGTCCCCGTCGCAAGCACGAGGCTGTCGCAGGTGAAGCGAATGCCCGTTTCGAGCTCCACGCCCCGCACCCGGCCAGCCTCGACATGAACGGAGGTGACATGCCCCTGCCGAAGCATCAGCCCTTTCGTGGAAAACAACGCCCGAAGCATCCGGTCGCGATAGAGTTCCTTGTCGGCCTGGGCTCGCCGAGCCCGGACCGCCGGCCCTTTCGACGTGTTCAGCCATTTGAGCTGGATGCATGTTTCATCGATCGCCGCGGCCATTTCCCCGCCCAGAACGCCTATTTCACGGACAAGATGCCCCTTGCCCGGCCCGCCAATGCTTGGGTTGCAGGGCATGAGGGCCACGGTGGAAAGGTTCATCGTCAGCAACAGCGTCGGAACGCCAAGTCGGGCCGAGGCGAGCGCCGCTTCACAGCCGGCGTGGCCGGCGCCGACGACGATGACGGGAACATGGGTCGTTTCGTTCATTTGCCGATGCAGAACCGCTCGAAGATCCGATCGAGCATCTGGAGGTCAGCCGTTTCACCCGTCACGCGGCCCATCTGCCGCACCGCCTCCTCGATCTCGAGGGCAAGCATATCGTCGTACATCGTGCCGATGCCGGCCTTCGCCCGGGTGACGGCACCAAGGGCCGCCTCGAGCGCCTGCCGCTGTTGGGCCCCGAGAAGAAGCATATCATCAAGTATATCGAGCCCGGCCTCACGAACCAGCGCATCGATCGCCTGCGCCAGCTCGCTCAAGCCGGCCCCGGTCGCCGCGGAAAGCCGCACGACCGGCCACTCCGGCTGCAGAACCGGCGGGACCGCCGATGCCGGAAGATCGCTCTTGTTCAGAGCGACGATCACCGGCTGCCCAGCGTCCTTGAGAAGGTTCACGACATCCGCCTCGGTCTCACCCGCAGCCGCGGAGCCGTCGAACACGGCGACGATCGCGAACGCGTGCTCCATGGCCTGCTGCGTGCGGCCGATGCCGAGCTCTTCGATCGGATCGTCCGGTTCGCGCAGGCCGGCGGTATCGACCAGCCTGAGCGGAACACCATGGAGGGAAAGCGTTTCCTCGAGTGTGTCGCGCGTGGTTCCAGGAATGGCAGTCACGATCGCCCGCTCCCGGCCGAGCAGTGCATTCATCAGGCTCGATTTGCCGGCGTTCGGCGGCCCGGCGATCACGATCCTGAGACCGGCCGCCACCTGGTCGCCGTGCCGGGCAGAGTCCGCGAACCGCCGCAGATCGAACTCGGCGGTGGACAGCTCGTCTTCGATCAAACGGGGATCGAGGTCCTCGATCGAGTCTTCCGGGAAGTTCAGGCCGGCCTCGAGCTGTATCAACAGGTCAAGAAGACGCTGGCGGACAGCCCGGACGCGTTTTGCCGGCGTTCCCTCGAGCTGGTTCACCGCCACGCGGATCTGACC
>JAGOCE010000358.1 GCA_017998915.1 Candidatus Ozemibacteraceae bacterium | reverse complement strand
GACGCAAAAGGGCGCTTCGCAGCCGTCCCCGCCTGTGCCGCCGAGCTTCTCGCCTCCCACACCCCGGAGCAAGGCAGCGCCGCGGACTCTTGAAATCCCGGCATATATCCAGGGCGCATCCACCGCGATGCTTTCAGATCTTTTCTCTCCTCGTTTTCCGGGTACACAGCGTCACGCTTCAGATATAAGAGGGGGAACGAGCCTGTCCCGTCTCCTCATTCGGCGCCGATTGTCGCAGATTCAGGCCCAGATTATTGCATCGCACAATTTCCTATTGCTTTTTCGCTGGCAATATGGCATCATGAATTTTGCAAGGCAATCATATCAGATTTTTTTCGGGAGGGACCATGGGACATTCGGCTATCGTTTTTATCGGACTTTCGCTGTATATCGCCGTCACCCTGTATCTGACATACCAGGGGATGCGTCGCACAAACGATCTCTCGAGTTTCACCGTCGGCAGCGGCGATATCGGCCCAGTCTGGATCGGACTCTCGCTGACCGCACAATTGACGAGCGTCGCGACTTTCGTGGTCAACCCCGGGCTCGTCTACCAGTATGGTCTTTCCGCTCTTCTCGGCTACGGGGTTGCGGCCGGCTCCGGCATCATGCTGGGACTGGTCATCCTATCCAATCGCTTCCGCCTGGTCGGCAGCAAGGTGAAGGCATTGACGATTCCCCAATGGATCGGGGCCCGTTATGAATCGACCGGGCTTCGTGTCTTTTTTGCGTTGCTCTCCCTCTCTCTGATGAGCTTCATCGTTCTCATCGCGGTCGCCCTGGCGCTCACCCTCGGCTCCCTGCTCCAGGTCCAGGGCGTCTCAGCGCTTTCATGGCTGGTCGTTGCCGTCATGGTGTTCGTGTTCAGCTACACCCTCATCGGCGGGGCCAATACGTCGACGTATACCAATGCGCTGCAGGCCGTCATCATGCTGATCGTCGCCCTGATCCTGATCGGAAGCGGCCTGCCTCTTTTTCTGAAAGAAGGAGGGCTTCTCGCCTCCATCACCAGCATCGATCCGCAACTGACCGGTCTGACGAACCCGGCTTCCCTCTATTTCCGGAACGTCTTCGAAGTGTTCGTCTGCAACTTCCTGGTGGGCCTCGCCATCGTCTGCCAGCCGCACATTCTCGCCAAGTCGCTGATGCTCAAGAACGAGATTCAGGTGAAGAAGTATCTCGCGACCGCCGTCATCGCCGGCACGATTTTTCTCGCGGTCCTGGTCGTCGGCCTCTATGCCCGGGCCACCCTGACTCAGGTCGTTTCGATGGATAAGGTCGTTCCGACCTATATCGCCATGAATTTTTCCAGTCCGATTCAAGTGCTGATCGCCATCGGGCTTCTTTGCGCCGGCATCTCGACTCTTGAAGGACTTCTTCTGGCCCTTTCAGCCATCTTCTCTTCCGATCTGTATCTCGCCCTTCGCACTCCTGTTTCCGGCGAAGATCCGGAAACGGTCTCCCGGCGTGCTCTCACCTTCGGCCGGACAGCACTTGTCATCGCTGGCATTGTCTGTATCGGCATGGCCTGGTACCAGCTTCGGAATCCGACGGGCGGCTCGGTGGCCATCTTTGCCCAGTATGGCGTCTACCTGCTGTTCACCGCCACCTTCCTTCCCATCTGCTGCGGGCTGTTCTTCCCCAAGGCGAGTCGAGGGCTCGTGACATTCGGCATCATCGCCTCGGTTACAGGGTATGCCCTCCCCATTGCATGCCGCGCCATGGGCTTCGATGCGTCCCTCCTGACCCTCGCCAATAATCCCGCCGTTCTCGCGACGTATGGCATTCTCGCCGGCTGGACCGTCGTCGGCCTTGGCCTCCTGGCACCCGAACCGCAGGAAGAGCTTGCCGCGGCCACAACCGCCGAATAGCTGCACGACCCCTGATAAAACCATGCGGTGGCGATCGCCACCGCATGGTTTTTGCATTGCATCTATTCTGATGTCATCGGGAAATCACCTGCACCTGCATCCTCTCCCCTGCATTCAGGGAAATGCCTCCAGGAGGCGTGATGATGAGCCCCTCGGCCCCGGTCATCGTGCTTATATGAGCCGGGCCGTTATATGGGAGCGGTTCGACGAGATCGGGAGCAACGAACCGAACCGGAATGCAGGCCTGTCGTTTCGCCCCGTCACGCTTCAGCGATCGTGCAACGCGCGCCTCGACGATCAGTGGCCTGTATGCATGGCCCATCAACCTGAAGATGAACGGCTTCACCAGCAGTTCGAACATCACGAACGCCGCGACGGGGTTCCCGGGCAGACCGCAGCAGAAGACCGCATCATTTTTTCCGAACAGAGTCGGTCGACCGGGCTGGATTGCGACGCTTTTATACACGATTTCGAAACCGAGTATCCCGAGAATTCCCGGTATCAGATCGTAATCACCCGTCGAGACTCCTCCGCTCACGATGATCAGATCCGACGTCGTCATCGCCCCTCTCAGGGCTTCGGTCATCGCAGCCTCGTCGTCGGCGAGGATCCCGCCGATCCGCGGTTCGGCGCCGACGGCACGAGTTTGTGAAGCGAGCTGCCAGCCGTTGCTGTTGCGAATCTGGGCGGCAGCCGGTTTCACCTGGGGCTCGACAATCTCGCTTCCGGTCGCGAACAGCGTCACCTTCGGCCGGCAAGCCACAAGCGGCCGTGTTGCCCCAACGACCGCCATGACGGCGATGTGGGCCGGCGTGATGCGCTCGCCGTGTCTGAGAACGATGTCACCAGACCGAATATCCTCCCCCTTGCGGCAGATATTGTGCATCGCATTATTTTGCATGCATCGGACAGCATCGCCGTCGCGTGTGACATGTTCCTGCATGATGACGGTGTCCGCCCCAGCGGGAACAGGGGCGCCCGTGAAAATGCGCGCACAGGTCCCCGGGCGTATCGTCTGAAGCGACGTTCGACCGGCGGGAATCTCGTCGATCACCGTCAGCCGGCCGAGTTCGAGATCCTGTCGACGACAGGCATAGCCATCCATAGCCGCCTTATCGAACGGAGGCATGTCGATATCCGAGACGATATCCTCTGCAAGAATGCGACCGTCAGCATCGCCGAAATCGACGCGTTCGTGTGATGGGGAATGGGCAGATGCCAGCATCAGGCGCATCGCATCTTCATATTGAATCATATAATTTAGCCACTCTATTCCGTGTTCCGGCCCGGATCGCAGAAGGGCTTTTTCAACGCGTTCCTAAAACAGCTCCGGACGGGTTATATTCCGATCTGTAGACCGAACGGCCGGACGGCGTCGTCGAGCACGCCGTGAAGCCAAGCGATCAGGATCCCGTAGTTGGTGATCGGAACACCCGCATCTGCCACGGCCGACATCTGCGACAGGATGCCACGCCTGTTCGCCATGCATCCGCCGCACTGGACCGCCAGATCGAACGAAGCGAGATCGGCTGGCAGAGCCGAGCCTCGGGCATACTCGAACCGGAGGTTCGGTCCGAACTTTTCGCGCATCCATCGAGGAATCTTCACCCTTCCGATGTCATCCGGCATCTGGTGATGCGTGCATGCTTCGACGATGAGAATTCTCGCATCCGGTTTCAGCCTATCGAGCGCTCTGATGCCGTCGACATACGTCGAAAGATCGCCCTTGTATCTGGCGAAAACAACGGAGAAGCTGGTGAACGGCGTTCCCTTCGGAACATCCTCGGAAACTTTTTTGAACACCTGTGAATCCGTGACGACGAGCGCCGGGGGTTTCGCCAGTCCGGCGATCGCGGCGCGCAGTTCGTGCTCCCGCGTGACGACGGAAACGCATCCGGCATCGAGCAGATCGCGGATCGCCTGAACCTGGGGAAGGATGATCCGGCCCTTGGGCGCAGCTGAATCGATTGGAACGACCAAAATGACGAAATCTCCGGGCTTCACGAGATCGGCGAGAATCGTTCCGGGATCGAATTCCTTCAACTTCTGCGTGATATGCGTTCCGCGCAGGATGTCGATTCCCATCCCTGTCTTCGCGCTGACCGCCAGCGGTGTAACGCCCATCTCATGCAGCTGCCCAGCGAGAGAGTCCGGCACCGTTCCGTCATCGCATTTGTTCACGACAACGATGCGCGGTATTCCCGCCGACGCGAGGGTGTCGAGAAGATCCCGTTCGCATGCATCGAGCGTTTCCGTGGATTCGAGAACGACCAGTGCCAGATCCGTCTTCTTCAGGACGGCTTTCGTGGCCTCTACCCGCATGGCACCAAGTTCGCCGACATCGTCGAGACCTGCCGTGTCGATGAACACGACGGGCCCCAGCGGCAGCACTTCCATGTTCTTGTAGACAGGATCTGTCGTCGTGCCCGCCACATCGGAGACGAGAGCGATCTTTTGGCCGGTCAAGGCATTGATGAGAGAGGCTTTGCCCACGTTCCGGCGGCCAAAAAGAGCGATATGAGGGCGAATGCCTCGGGGTGTCGCATCCATGCCGGTTCTCCAGTAGATCCCGTATTTGCGGGAATAGTCGAGG
>JAGOCE010000357.1 GCA_017998915.1 Candidatus Ozemibacteraceae bacterium | reverse complement strand
TCTCTGTGTTTTCCTCTGTGATCTCCGTGTTCTCTGTGATTCAGTTCTCAGCTTGCAGAAATGGAAGGGCAAGATGATTGAAACATTGCGGGGGAAGCTGGTTTCGAAGTTTCCGCACAAGGTCGTCCTCGACTGGAACGGTCTCGCGTTCGAGGTCCTGGTTCCCTTCACGACGTCGAAAGCGCTTGCCGAGCCCGGAGAAACCGTGACGCTCCAGTGTCATCTCCACTGGCGCGAGGAAGGTCCGCAGTTGTTCGGCTTCGCGTCGGAAGACGAGCGGGCGTTTTTCAGGCTCCTGACCCGTGTGAACAAGATCGGACCGAAGCTCGCCGTGAATATCATGTCCGCTGCGACGGTCGACAAGCTCGTCGAAATGATCATGAGCGAGGACGTGCGAAGCCTGACGTCTCTGAAGGGAGTCGGACAAAAGCTTGCATCGCGCCTCGTCATCGAACTGAAGGAAAATGTCGCAAAGCTCGGGATCGGCGGAAGCGAAGCCGACCTGGCGCGCGCGATCGCCAGCCAGGCATCCTCCAGCGCGAAACTCGCCTGCGAGCGTGATGCGCGCGACGCTCTCGAGAACCTCGGGTATACCGGCAAGGAGATCGACCGGGCCATTCGCGATGTTTCGGCAACGCTTCCGCCGGATGCAGATCTGCAGGCCGTCGTCGAAGCCGTGCTGAGATTCTTCGCCTGAAGCCATGCGCAAGCGCACGAAACATGCCGACCCGGTCCTGCCCCCGGACGCGCCGTTCCCGGATGAAGAGCTGATCGGAGCGGAACCCGCCGAGCCATCGGTTCTGACACCGAAGCCGATCGCGGAAGACGATATCATTCTGCCGACCCTGCGGCCGAAAAAGTTCGATGAGTTCGTCGGGCAGCGCGAGATCGTCGAAAAGCTCAGAGTCTTCATCTCCGCCGCGAAGCAACGCGGCGAGCCGCTCGATCACACGCTTCTCCTCGGCCCGCCGGGGCTGGGCAAAACGACGCTCGCCAACGTGATCGCCGCCGAGATGGGCGTGCAGATCCGCATCACCTCGGGCCCCGTGCTGACCCGCGCCGGCGATGTCGCCGCGCTGCTGACAGGGCTGCGGGCGGGTGATGTGCTGTTCATCGATGAGATTCACCGTCTCAGCAAGACCGTCGAAGAAGTTCTCTACCCTGCCATGGAGGATTACCATTTCGACGTGCTGGTCGGGAAAGGTCCGACGGCGAGAAGCTTGCGTCTGAAAGTTCAGCCGTTCACCCTCGTGGGCGCCACAACGAGAGAGGGCGACGTTGCCGCACCCCTCCGAGGGCGGTTCGGGGTTGTATCGCGTATCGACTACTATTCAACCGAGGAACTGACGGCCCTACTTCATACCGTTTCGAAGCGACTGTCCTACCCCGTCGCCGATGATGCGGCCGTCGAGATCGCGAAGCGCGCCCGCGGCACGCCGCGCGTCGCGATTCGTCTGTTCAAGCGGATGCGTGATTTCGCTCAGGTGGAAAAACAGCCGACGATCGACACGGACACGGTCACACGAGGCATGTCTCTTCTCAAGGTCGATCGGCTCGGCCTAGACTATGTAGACAGGCGTATACTTGAAGTGCTTCTTCGCCGGTTCGACGGAGGCCCGGTGAGCCTCGACACGCTGGCGGTCTCCGTCGGCGAGGAACCCGACACGCTGTATGACGTGTATGAATCGTTTCTGATCCAAATCGGATTTCTCGCTCGCACCAACAGGGGCCGCGTCGCCACCCGGCATGCCTGGGAGTACATGGGACTCAAGCCGCCGGTCGCCCCCCCTTCCGATCCTCAGCTTCGGTTATTCGACGTCCCTCCCCGCTCATCATAACGCGGTGGTTTCTCCTGCGCGGTCAAAGACTTTCCCCTGCTGCGGAGAACGATCACGTTCATTCTCAAAAAACACGTTTCGTCCGCTTGTCGGGCATGACGTTGAATCGGGGTGAAATGTTGCTATATCCCGCTGCCATCTGGTAGCATGAATCCACTAAGTCGGTTTATGCGAACTGCCGCGGTGCGGTTTGTTCATGTGGAGGGATCATGTGTAAATCCGTTTTTTTCCGCTCTGCCGTCGGGGCCCTGCTTCTTGCCTGTGTATTCACCCTCACGGGTTGCGGTGGCGGTGGCACGTCGGGTGCGCCCCGGGAACAGGCGACGCCCGAAGCCGCCGTTCACGAACTGATTGCCGGCTGGAAGAGCGGCAACTCGGCACCCTCTATCAGCATCAATCCATCCGCGCCCCCTCGCGTCGTCTTCCAGACAGAAACTGATCCGACCGCCACGGACACCCTGAGTTTCCGCGATCTCAGTGGCAACGAGTGGAATTTTACCGTCGTCAGCATCACCCGGCCGAGTTCCACACGCGCCGAAGTTCGGACGTCGACCTCGGTCGGTGTCGACTCCTCCGATCCCGCAGCGACCACGGCATACATCACCTTCATCATGGATCTCGACGAAGGCTGGTGGTATCTGAGCGATATGATCCTCGAGCTTCCGGCAGTCATCGTCGTCACCGAAAACGCTATCGAGGGCTTCGTGAGCGAGAAGGGCAATCCCGACATCCGGCTCCAGGGCGCAAGCGTCGTGCTCTATCAGGGCCAGACAGAAGTCGCTCGCACCACCACCGATGCAAACGGGTATTACAAGTTCTCGAATCTCGCCCCGGGCACCTACTCGCTGGTATTCGTCGGCGGTGGGTATGAAACGCTCACGTTCACCGGCATCATCGTGAACGGATGATGGAACGGATATGTTAGGAGTCATGAAAAATATGAAGCGGATGTTCCTTCCACTGGCCATTGTCACCGTCATCATGTCGATTGCCCTGATCGGTTGCGGAGGCGGCGGAGGAGGCAGCAATCCCATCTCCACGACCACCGACACGCAGCTCGTTTCCGTCACCGGCAAGGTGCTCGTAGAGGATAAGCCGCAAACCGGCGTGACGGTCTTCCTGTATGGCTCCGGCGAGGCTGAAATGGCCGGGCTTGCCGAACAGTATGCCGCCAAGGCATCGGTGCGGAGCCTGCCCCTATCTTCGACGGCCTTGTCCGACGAACGTGTCACGACAACCGATGCGAACGGTATCTATCGGTTCGACAACGTCCCGGAAGGCGAATACACGCTTCAGGCTGAAAATCCCCAGACCCGGCAGCGAGCCGTCATTACCAGGCTCGTGGTTTCCGCCGTCAGAGGTGCCGTGACGACGCAGAACGCCGAACTCCAACCCACCAGCGAGATCGCCGGGAAAATCACCGTGAGCGGTTACACCGGTTCCCTGGCAGGCGGCCGCGTGTATCTGGCCGGCACCTCGTTCCTTGCCCTGACCGACGCCACGGGAAACTTCCGGATTGCCTACGTGCCCACCGGAACCACATTCTCTCTGATGGCCGACCTCAATGGCGCCGTGCTCGAAAATCCGATCACCATCCAGGCCATCGCCGGTTCCTCGGCGGGCAGCCCTGCCCTGCCCGGCGACCTCATTCTGGTCAAGCCCGCTCTTCCGAACGTTCCGACCGGCACCATCACCGGAACGGTCACCCGCTCCCCCTACGCGGCGGGCGACACGGATCACTCGGGCACCCTCGTTTCCCTGACCCAGAACGGGAAAATCGTTGCCTTCACCGAGGCGGACCCGACCGGCGCCTACACGTTCGCGGACATACCTACAACACCAAACAATATATATATCATCAGATTTATGGCGCCGACCTACGTCGTTCCGATGACGCCGATTTCCGTGACGGTCGTTGCCAACGGCACCGTGACCGCGCCCGTCGTCACGCTGACGCCCCGAATGGGGGTGCTGGGCGGCCTCACGGGGCAGGTCGTTCGAAATCCGTTCATCGACGCTGAACCGTCGATGGATCTGATCCCCCTCAAGATCGCGACCGGCACGCGCGGATCGGCCGAGTATTTCGAGAAGCTGACGGTCGCCGACGAGAACGGCTTCTTCGCATTCACGGGGATTCCGATCGGCACCTACTCGTTGTTCTGCGGCGATCTCGACTACGTTTTTTCGTCACCCACAACCGTCCAGGCCGGCAATCCGTCCATCGACAACGGTGTTCTGACGCTCGTTCCAAACCCCAACGCCAAGGGAACGGGCGTGCTCGTCGCCACGATCACCACCTCGCTGACCGCGCCGACCCGCGTCGTCCTCATCTCCCAAGTCACACCGGCGAACAATCGGGAAACCTACGCCGTTCCGCTCGTCACCGGCAAACTCTCGTTCCGCCTGGGCGGTCTCCTGCCCGGTGATTACGTGCTGCACCTCGACCAGGAAACCGGCTGGGACATCTCCACGAACCTCGTGAGCATCACACAGAACAACGTGACGCCCATGACGTTCTCGACCGTCGATATTCGGCCGACGATCACGACCGTAGCGACCTCGTCCACCAACATCACCGTGAACGGAACGAACCTGAATCAGAACTACCGCATTCAGGTCTCACATCTCGGACAAGAGCCCTGGACGACGC
>JAGOCE010000356.1 GCA_017998915.1 Candidatus Ozemibacteraceae bacterium | reverse complement strand
GCCCACTTGGCGTCTTCCTTGGTCCCTCGATCTTATTCTCAATGAGCCCCGGTCTTTCGATCGGTACCTCGGGGGTTGTGCCCCGTTGGTAGGGTTTATATTAACAGGTTCGGGTTTCCGAGTCAACACCCTTTTTTAATTTTTTTCGGCCTGCAACCGAGGTTTGCGGTGTACCAGTATACAGTTCATACAGGAGATGGGAAACGTCTGTCGAGAGGGAGATGCCCACCCCATGCAGATTTCGTACTTTCTCCAGTACTTGCGGCAACATATTCCTTCCATCCGCCCATCATGCTCTACCAAAATATTTCCGAATTCCCGTCATTTCCCGGAAGACGTTCTTGCATACCGGAGGGTGATGCCATTCCGGAACGCGACGATCTGGGAGAGGATCTCGAGGGCGATCTCCTCAGGGGTCGTGCTTCCGAGATGGATGCCGATGGGCGCGAAAATGCTTTCGACACGTTTCGGGTCGGTTCCCGAGGCCAAGATGCTCTTTTTCATTTCTGCGACTTTCCTGGCTGAGCCGATCATGCCGACATACTCGGCCGGCGACGCGACGGCCTGTTCCAGCACCTCGAGGTCATGCAGGTGGCCGGGCGTGACGATGACGACGGCGTCCGTCGCCTCGACGCCGATCGCCGCGACGCTTCCCGGGTAGGGCCGACAGATCACGTGTTCGATATCGGGAAACCTCGAAGGGTCCGCATATTCCGGCCGATCGTCGACGAGGGCCACATGGAAACGCATCTGGGCCGCCAGCCGAGCCAGGGCGAAGCCGATATGACCGCCACCGAAGATCACGATCCGGTTCCTGTCGGCCATATACTCGAGAAAGATTTTCACGTTGCCGCCGCATACGGGCTCGCCGGTCTCGATCTCGTTGGCGAGATTGTAGGAAAGCAACTGCGTTCCTCCACGTTCGGGGAACAGGGCCAGCGCGGCTTTCCGCGTCCGTTCCTCGTTGATGCCGCCGCCGACCGTCCCGGCCGTGCGCCCGTCCTCGAAGACGATCATGCGCTGTCCCGATTTTCCGGGGCTACTGCCGTCGACCTCGACGACGGTGCAGAGAACAAAGGGCCTGCGACCGTTGAACGCTTCCTGGAGCTCCCTGAACAATTCTGTGGCCATGCGAACATTCCTTTCGGTATCGGTTCCGCCCGGTCTGCGACATTCAGGCGCCGGCGATCCAGTCACGAATTGTAAATGGTTACTTTCCCGGAATCCAGCATTCGTTTCATCTTCCCCTCGGACGATTCGCAGATTTCGCAGATGGCGCAGACTCCCTCTGCAGAATATATATTAATATATATTAATTTAGAACCACGCAGGTTCTCTCTTCCATTGATTCCGCATACCGAAAGCCAATGTTGTGTATCCGTTCGTGTTGAGCCCGTCGAAGCCCAAGAGGCTCTCGCCCTTCGACAGGCTCAGGGCGAGCGGAAGGTTTTCTCACTGGGACACCGTTGAATACGTGTTATTCCCACAAGCTTTGCTGTTGAAAGCCTTTTCGCGTGAAAGGAAACAGAAGCGTCAAGAAAACCCTCCGATACGCCGATAACTTCCCTGATCGGTAGAAATCGTATTCGGAGGCATCATGAGCGCCCAACCCCTGTTCGCGTCACCGGAGACCGTCCGCTCCGTTCCCGGCAATGCCGGCTTCATCGAGACTCCCCTCGGAGCGGTTCCCCGCATCTACGACGAGTTCTGGACCGCGAAACAGCGCCAGATGCACTCGCTGCATTACGCCCTGTCATATCGGGCCTCGTTCAAGCCCGAGCTGCCCGACTACTTCATCCGGAAATTCACGCGGCCCGGCGATGCCGTCGGCGATCCGTTCGGCGGCCGCGGCACGACGCTGCTCCAGGCGAACCTTCTCGGCCGGCGCGGCCACAGCAACGATGTGAACCCGCTTTCGGAGCGCATCGCCCGGCCCAAGGTCAATCCCGTGACGGTCGAAGCGGTCGAGCGCCGCCTGCAGGAGATCACGCTCGAGGCCCCCCGCGATCTTTCCCGGGAAGAGGATCTCAGCATGTTCTATCACCCGCAGACCTACATGGAGCTTCTGAACCTGCGGGATTATCTGAAAACGCACCGGGATGCGACCGACCGGTTCATCGAGATGCTCGCCCTCTCCCGCCTGCACGGTCATTCGCCGGGTTTCTTCTCGGCCTACTCGTTCCCTCAGATCTCGATTCCGAAAGCGAACCAGGTCAAGATCAATCGCACGCGGGGCGCGGATCCCGAGTATCGCGACATCGCTTCCCGCATCGTCAAGAAGGCGAAGACCGCGCTGAAAGACGGGCAGCTTGACGAGATCAGACAGCATGGGAAGAACACGGTCATCACGACGGGCGATTCCCGGAATCTAAAGGGCTGGGCCGACGGCAGCGTCGACCTGATCGTCACCTCGCCACCGTTCCTGAACACGGTCGATTACGTGCAGGACACCTGGCTCGAGACCTGGTTCTGCGGGATCGACTCGCAGAAGCTCGAGAAGGCCGTCGTGCAGACACCCGATCTCGGGGAGTGGATGCAGTTCATTTCGGACACGCTCGCCGAGCTTCATCGCGTCGTGAAGAAGGGCGGCCTCGTGGCGATGGAAGTCGGCGAGGTGCGGTATCAGGGCGAACTGATCAATCTCGACGAGGCGGTCGTCAACCTGACGTGCAGCAAGAAATACAACGCCGGCCAGTTCAAGGTCGTCGAAGTCTACGTGCAGAGCCAGGAGTTCACGAAACTGGCCAACTGTTTCAAGGTCACCAACAATCTGCTGGGAACAAACACGAACCGAATCGTCCTGATGGAAAACATCTAGGAGGCAAACAGATGAGAATCACACCTCTCGATATCTACCAGCGCGAGTTTTCGCGCAAGAAGATCGGCGGCCTCGATGAGAACGAGGTCTACGACTTCCTGAAGAAGGTCGGCCGCGAATACGAGGCGGTCTACGCCGAGAGCAAGGACTTGAAAGACCAGGTCGAGCGCCTGACGGCTCAGATGAAGGATTACCTCGAGCTCGAGAAGACGCTCAAGCAGACGCTCATTTCGGCCCAGAAGGCGTCGGGCGACCTCAAGAACAACGCCGAGAAGGAAGCCGAGCTGATCGTGAAGGAAGCCGAGATTCAGGCCGAGCGGATTCTCGACGAGGCGAGGTCCGAATCCGAGATGGTCGGCAAGGAGATACGCGAACTGAAGCGCCAGAAGCGCATGCTCAAGGTCGAACTGAAGACGGTCCTCGAATCGTATACGGCGATGCTGACCGAGGATGGGCCTACGCCAATCAGGTCCATCCCTTCCGTTTCCAAGGCCCCGGTCGCGGAAGCAGCCTGACGCTCACCCGCCGATGACGCTCGCCTGCCTGCGCCCACACGCCCGCGGAACGTCTCTCAGCGTTCAGGCGGCGCCGAGGGCGTCACGGTCGGAAATTGTTGACATCAGCGGGGATCGTTGTAAAATGAGAATCAAGGCGGCCCCTGTCGAAGGGGAAGCCAATGAGGCTTTGACGGCGTTCATCGCCAAGACGTTTGGCATCACCAAGCGTCAGGTATCTCTGGAACACGGGGCTCACGGCAAGCAGAAGACGTTCGTTCTCGCTGGCATCACCCCGGAAACGGTTGAAATCATTCTTCGGCGTGCGGTTGAAGAATCCGCGCCGGACAAGGAGAGGGCATGAAAATCCAGTACTGGCTCTGGGCGTTATGGGGAGCCATGTTTCTGTCGATGCTCCTGAAGTGGAAGATCGACACCTATATGGTCGTGGCCCTCATCATTCTCCCCATCCTGATCGTCCTCATGGAGATGAAAGACGAGATTTCCGCTCTCCAGGAAGAATCGAAGCACCAGCGAAAGTTCGTCATGGACCGCTTCACCGTCCTCTCCGACAAGCAGAAAGACCTCGCCAACCAGTTCGAGAAAAAGGTCGTCGTCGACTTCGCCGAGTTCGCCAAGAGCAACCCGCCTCCTGAAAAGGAGCAGCGGCCGCCGGCAGGCAACAAGAAGAAGAAGACCGGCAAACGGTCGGAAGCCGGCGAAGAGGCCGGCGGCGAGGCCCAGGCAGATCAGTCCGTCGATCTCGCCGAAGCGGACGAGAAAGACGCCGAGAAAAAAGAAGCCTGATACAAGACAGTTTTCCTACGAGAATCCCCGGTCGCAACGCCGGGGATTCTTCCTTTTCGTGCGGCACACGGTACAGACGTTTCCTTGACACCCCCCGGCATCATCCGTATAGTTACTGTATATGCCCCGCACTTGGGGCCAAGGACGGCATCATGCACTTACGACACATCATGGTCTCACTTGGCATTCTCACGGCCGTGCTGTTTGCCGCAGCCCCGGCCGATGCCTGGGGCGGTCGCACACACCGCAAGATCACATCAGACGCCTATTTTATCATGCCAGCCGCATTCCGGACGTTTCTAGGCGCGACAGGAACGGGGACGAGCGCAAAGAATCCCGCGCTCAAGCCGCTTCTGCAGGCATCCGTCGAACCCGACACCACCCTGAAGGACTTCAGGAACCATGTGTTTCACATTCACGGCAGCGACATGGGCAACGGCCCGTTC
>JAGOCE010000355.1 GCA_017998915.1 Candidatus Ozemibacteraceae bacterium | reverse complement strand
TCCGAAGGCAGTTGGCAGGCCGTTTCCGGAGGTCGCGACGGCCTGGCCCGGAACATCCTTCCCGCGTTGCTGGCAAACCCGTCGCGCATGTCCGACGATCCGTTCGACCGCATCCCCGTTTCCTCGATGGGGAGCTGCACCGTCCTTCTGCTCGAACGCAGACGGGAGGCGCGCGCATGACCACGATGCAACGTCTGGTCCGGTCAGCCATCACCATCTGGCTCGTTCCATCACTGCTGGGCTGGTGCGGCATCTGGCTCGCCATCGGCCTCGCGGAACGATGGAACGAGGAACGCCGCTGGAACGATGTCGAAACGGCCGTGACACGGTATGCCAGCTCGGTGCAGAATGCCCGATGCCTCGAACGCGTTTTTGATGCCGAATTCGCCCACCTGCACGCGACGTTGTCCCTCGGATCGGCTCGAGACGAGCGTCTGCGCATCGAACGGATGTTCCCGGCCGATTCGGTACGCGTGTTCCTGTTCGATGGCCACGGCCGATCCGTCGGAAGCAGCGATGAGAACGAGGCCCGCGTCGTCGACGAGTTGTTTCGGTTCGTGCGACTGCCCTGGAGCGAGCCTGCGACGCTCACCGCCGAGTTTGCTCAGCACGCCGTTCCTCGTCTCTACGACGGTGAGGGCGTTGCCGGTATGCTGCGCGGTCGGCCGCGCCGCCTGATGGAATTTCACCACCCGAAATCTCTGGTACAGGGAGTCCCGCAACAGGGATACTTCGACTGGCGGCCCGAAACGCCGATCGATCGCTTCGCCGGGATTCTCGTCCTGGTCGACCCCGACCGCTTCGAGCCCGATACGATTCCCCGCATGGCTCTCGAGGGGCCGGCGCCCGATCACGGATTCGTCGCCTGCCTGCTTCCCGACGGGCGATTCCACGCAACGGCTTCGGCGCCGGCAGACCTCGTTACCGGCATCGGCAGCTTGTTCAAGAAGATCCCGACGGGGCGGTTCCGATATGGGACGATGCTGTCGGCAGCCCGACAAGTGCGGGGCGGTATCGTGCTCATGGCCGCCGCTCCCGCCGTTTCGAGCATGGGCGGGTATCTGCCGTCGTTGTCGCTCGCTTATGCGGCCGGAAGTCTGCTCCTCCTGGCGCTTCTGTGGAGCATCCTTTCGGGGCGTCTGCTCGTGAAGATTTCGGTGACCGGGAAGCTGGCCGGCCTTTTCCTGCTGGGACTGGGCTTTCCACTGGCGGTTTCAAGCATCCTTGCCGGTCTTTATCTGTACGAAAAACGAGCCGAGCTGCTCGAGGCACATCGCGCCTCAGCCCAGACAAGGCTCGAACAGCTCGACAATGGCCTGGAAACGACGATCGTGAGGCGCCAGCGTCTCTATCGCCGCCTGCGCCCCGAAAAAGGGGAAGAGCCGCCGACTCCCGCCAAGCTCGCCGCCCTTCTCGCACCCCTGGAGCAAGCCATGCTTCTCGACGCCCACGAGATCATCGCCTCCGAGGGCGAACCGCTCTTGTCGAGCCGTTTTCAGCTGCCTGCCGCCTTCCGCCGCGCCATGCTCGAACCTTCGGGTCACCGCCACCGCCTCCTCGAGATCGAAACAGCCTTCGACGGCCGTCTCGAGCCCGACCAGGTCGATGGTCTCCTCGGCCGTCTCCCCCTGCCTCTGCTCGTGAATCGTCGCCGCATCGAGACGAGGAATCACGACGACGCCGTCGCCTCCAGTATGCGCATGTTGACCCGCGCGCTGCTGGCACTCCATGACCGCCGGCAAGGAAAGAACCTGGACGATACGAAAGCCACCGCCGTCCTCGCCGGGATCGACGACAGCTTCCTCGTTATAATGAATGGCATACTCTATTATAGCGGTCACATCATTCTCAGTCAGGGGTTTGTCGGACATAATTATTTATATTTAGATATATTCACCCGTCCGACGGGACAAGGGGCAAGTCTGATGATGCTGACACATGCCGCCTTCAACCTTCAGTATGAATATCTCACTCGTCTCTTCGCATCGCCCCTCATACGGCATGCCGGAGGTCATATTCATGCCGTGACCGATGGAGAGCCGTTCTCCCCGAGTTTTCCCCGGATCGAAGACCGCCTTCGCTTCCGGCATGTCCTCGACGAACTCCGTTCCTCGGGAAACCGCGTTCTTTCTCGCCGCTCTGACATCGGCGGGGAAGCCTTCGATATCACGGCCGTCCGGGGCATGAAAACGAAGAACATCGTCTGGCTCCACGTCACGCCCGTTTCGCGGCTCGACGGTCTGCTGACACCTTTTCGGGTGCGGATCGCATCGTTCCTCGCGGGAACGGCGCTGTTCGGCCTCTGTCTGGCATATCTGCTGGCCCGGCTGTTTCTGGTGCCGGTCCGCGATCTGTCGACCGGAGTCAGGGCCCTGCGTGACCACCGGTATGATCACCGGGTGCCGGTCCGCCGCGGCGACGAACTGGGAGGCCTGTGTGAAACGCTGAACCGCACCATCACGCATATGGCCGAGATGGAAATGGCCGCCGTCATCCAGGAAACCCTGCTCCCGGCCCACGACTGCACGGCCGGCCACATAACGGTGACGGGCAGCAACCGGATGACCCAAGCCATCGGTGGCGACTACTTCGATTATCTGCCTTTCCCGGACGGCCGCGTCGCCGTCGTCCTGGGCGATGTCGCGGGCCACGGGGTCTCGGCGGCCCTTGTCACGGCCATGGCCAAGGCGGCCTTCACCCTGCTGATGCCACGCTTCCCAGACCGGCCCGACGAGGTGCTTCGCCGCATCAACGATCAGTTCCTCGCCATCCTCCGAAAGAAGAAGATGATGAGCTGCTGCATTCTCATCGTCGATGCCGCGACCGGCCGATGCCGAATCGCCAACGCCGGCCAGTGCTCCCCCGTGCTCGTCGATCTCGAGAACGGGGCCAGGCCGGTTGATTGCCCCGCGCACCCGCTTGGCTGCGTAAAAAAGCCGAATCTCGCGACATGCAGCCTCGACCTGCCCGGGAACGGCTGCGTGGTCCTTCACTCGGACGGCCTCGTCGAAGCCCTCGACCGGCATGGAACTCCCGTCGATTACGACCGGTTCTACCGGTTCATCGCCGAGGGATGGACGGAACGCACCACCTGCACGGACGTCATCCCCCGCATCCTCGACCGCGTCCGGGCCGTCACCGACCCCGTCCCCTGGGCCGACGACGCGACCATCGTTCTCATCGGATTCCGCGGTTGACCACCAGGAACGGGTTTCAATACCCGCCCCTGCGGTTTCCCCGGCTTTCTCAGCCGCGGCGCTTGTAATCGACCTCGCGCTTGCGGATGCGAGCGGCGCCCGGCGTGACTTCCAGCCACTCGTCTTCGGCGACGTATTCGAGCGCCTGGTCGAGTGACATCCGGCGCGGCGGGGCGATGTGGGTCAACTCTTCCTTCGTCGAGCTGCGATGGTTGGTGAGATGTTTCATCCGAACGATGTTTACATACATATCACCAGCTATAGGTCGTTCGCCGACGACGAGGCCGACGTAGATATCCTCGGCGGGGCCGTAGAACAACGTGCCGCGCTCGACGAGCATCTCGATCGCGTAAGGCGTCGAGAGGCCGGCTTCCATCGCGACCATGACGCCGACCCGGCGGCCGGGAATGTCGCCGCGATAGGCTTCATACCCCTTGAAACACTGGTTCATCACGCCGGTGCCGTTCGTGATCGTCAGCAGCGCCGACCGGAAGCCGAGGAGGCCGCGGGCGGGGGCGCTGAAAATGAGGCGCAGCGTGCCGTCGGGCAGCTTCTTCGAGTTCTCCATGAGCGCCTTGCGCGGGCCGAGGACTTCCATGACCGCCCCGACGTAGTTCTCGGGAAGATCGATCGTCAGCTCCTCGATCGGTTCGAGCGGGTTGCCGTTCTCGTCCTTCGTGATGATCGCCTGAGGCTTTGAAACCTGGAGTTCAAACCCCTCGCGCCGCATCGTCTCGACGAGAATACCCAGATGAAGCTCGCCGCGACCGGAGACCTTGACCGTGTCGGGGGAATCCGTCGGCTCGACCTTCATCGCGACGTTGGTCTCGAGTTCCTTCATGAGGCGGTTCTGAATCTGGCGCGCCGTCAGGAATTTGCCCTCGCGACCGGCCAGCGGGCTCTGGTTGGGGGCGAACAGCATCGACAGTACGGGCTGGTCGATCGGAATGACGGGAAGCGGCTCGGCATCCATCGCAACCGAGACGGTATCGCCGATCGACACGTCGGTCAGGCCGGCCACGGCGGCGATATCCCCGGCGCACACCTCGGGCGTTTCGACCCTGCGCACCCCCTGGAAGTTATACAACTGGACGACCTTCGAAGATCGCGCGGTCTTGCCCTCGTGCAGCAGCCAAACGTCGGATTTCTGCTTCAGAACCCCGTCAAACACACGGCCGATCGCGATGCGGCCGACGTAATCGTTGTAATCGAGGCTCGTGACGAGCAGCTTGCCCGGCTTTTCCAGCGACCCCGTGGGCGGCGGAACGAACTCGACGATGGATTCCAGCAGCGGCCGGATCGTATCCCGCGGATCATCGAGCTTGCGGCAGGCATACCCGGACCGCCCCGAGGCGAACAGGATCGGATACTCGAGCG
>JAGOCE010000354.1 GCA_017998915.1 Candidatus Ozemibacteraceae bacterium | reverse complement strand
GGAACAGGTCGGCCTGGCCCGCCTCGACCGAGAGGCCTGTCGGCATGCGGTCGCCGTCGAGATACCACGCGCCCGGCAACACGTCGTGCTCGGTCGCGAGTTCGCCGGATTTAAGCGAGCCCTTTTCCCCTCGGCAATACAGGATGCGGTCGACGAAATTGAGAGGCTCGTCGGGCAGCCGTACCCGCGTCGGATAAGCGTCGATCTCCGCGAAGAAGGGGCCGAGGGCCTTGCCGATCTTGCCGATCGCGAACTCCATCGATCCGGCCCGGTCGAGGAAGACCGGTTCAACCGTTTTGGAAGCCGGTGCAGGCTGGGAAGCCGCGGCCGGAGTCTTGGAATACGCTTGAATATTATATGCTTGCATGTGCTCGACGCCGTGTCCGCTTGTCTCGGGAGCGCCAAGGCTGAGTTCCATGGCCTTCGCCTGGAGGCGGAGGATCTCCTCGGTGCGGCGCAGAAACGCCTCGTGCGCTGCGGCGACCGCCTGCTGCGTCGCCAGCCATCCCGCTATCAGCCCGTCTGGCGAGGAAAGGGCGGGAGCGGCCGCGACTGCCGGAGAGGCCGGCGGGAGCATGTCCTGGGACGGTGGGACGGCAGGTGTGATCGGCGGTCTGGACGGCATGGGCGACTCCTGGATGACCGGGTTGATGGGCACAGGCGGCTTCGTGGCCTGCACCGGCGGCCGGGGTGGGATGGATGGTGCGGGTGGTCTGGACTGAACGGCGGGAGGCGTAGGAAGAGGCGCTGCGACAGGCTGGCGTCGTTCCGGAATGTTCCCAAATCCCCGTTCGATCGGTATCGTGATGACGGGCTTCGATGCGGAGATGTTCACCGCCGCGGGCGATGCACCTGCGAACAGCGGGGCAAAATCGACGGCGACGCCTTCCGCGTGGCAGTGGGCCAGCACGCGTAGGATCGTGCTCGTCTCGTCGTGGCCGCTCATCGAGACCGAGCGGGCCAGGTGGCGACGGTCGCCGAGAATGCGGCCGATCATGCGCGAACAGGAGGCGCGCGGCCCCATCTCGAGGAAGATGCGCGCGCCGTCTGCGTAGGCGGCTTCGATGCCGGCAGGAAAGTTGATCGTGCCGATCGCCTGCGCGAGGATCGAATCGGCCGAGACCTCTTTCTCGGGCGTGAACCTGCGGCCCCAGCCGCTGCTGTAAAACGAGATCCCATCCGGCGGCGTGCAGTCATATACATGCAGGCCGCGATAGATGTCGCCGACCGGTTTCGCCGCCGGCGAATGAACCGACGAGACGCCTTCGATGGGGAAAAACGCGCAGCCGAGGCTTTTGACGAACGTTTCGAGAGCCTTCCGGTTGCCTCCGACCACGCACTCGCCGGGTGTGTTGACGATCAGGATATATACCTGCGGATGTTCTACGATGCGGGCTTCGACCTCGGCGACCGGCCTGTCGACCAGCCCAAGCACCCAGTCGACCTCGCGCGGGTCGTCGTCGCTCCAGCCCCAGGAGGCGCGAACCGCCTCGCAGCGGCCGATGAGATCCTTCGTGAACAGCGTCAGCCGCCGCATCCGCTCGACCATCTCGTCGCGGGCGCGCCAGGTGCGGGTGGCGAAGTTGCCGGCCGTCTCGCCGAGGCTGTAGCCGATCACCGCGCGCGGCTCGACGCCGAACTGCCGCACGACGTCGCTGACGAGCGCGCAGTACGAGACGTGGCCGAAAACGAGCGAGTTGTGGTCGGCCAGCAGCGCCGCATCGGCTTCGCGCTCCCAGCCCTCCGGCCACGCCAGGCGCCAGGGGGCGACGAGCCGCGTCGCGAACTGCGTCTTCAGTCGCAGGTTTTCGCGGTCGAGCGCCCGCAGCAGGTGCGGCCAGGCCGCGCCCGTGTCGAGGCCCATGCCGAGATAATGGTTCCCCGAACCGGGGAAGACGAACGCGACGTGGCCTTCCCGCGCGAGCGGGCTGGCCCCGTAGAAGACACGATCGCCGACCACCGGGCCGCCCGAGAGCGTGCGCTTCGGATCGAGGCGGAGATGTTCGCGGAGCGCTCCGGCTTTCTGCAGCAAATCATCGATAGATCCAGATACAATTGATGCAGAAATATTCCTGGCGGAGTCTTTCGACGGCGCCGTCGCGAGCCACGCGCGGGCGAACTCCGCCATCGGAGCGGCGGAAGACGTGTTCCCCATCGTGCGGGCCAGCGCCTCGAGCTTCGCGATCTCCGCCGCCATCGCTTCCGGGTTCCCGGCGGAAAGGGGAAAGACCGCTTCGCAAAGCGTGCCGAGAGGGAACCGCCGTTCGTCATCCATCGCGGCGACGACGGCGGGCAGGGCGCTTTCGGCCGTTTCCGCGGCTTCGAGGACGACGTGGGCGACGGTGCCGTCGCTCGAGAAACTGTTCACGCCGGCATACCGGGGGCCGTCCTCGTGATTGTGCTGCCAGAACTGTGCTCGGTGAGGCGTGAAGAAATGATCAGATGCGGGGGCCAACTCGGCGCAGGGCGTTTTGAGCCCCGGCATGGCGGGGAGCATCGAATGATACAGGCAGAGCGCCGCCCGGGCGACCGACGCGAGGCCGGCCGCGCAGCCCGTGTGGCCGATGACCGTTTTCACACCTGCGAGGGCGCAGCGGGGGCCGGCCGCGTCGAATGCCGCCGGTTCCGAGGCGGCGGGGGGACGGAAAAATTCTGCCAGGACTGCCGCTTCGAGCCGGTCTTCGGCGGGATTGCCGCATGCGTTCACCTCGAGGAGGCTGACGGCCGACGGGGAGATGCCTGCGTCGCCATAGGCCCGTTCGAGGGCCTGCCGGGCGGCTTTTCCGTCAGGGAGACCGGCCGAAAAAACGGGGTCCGTCGAAGACGCCGTGCCGAAGCCGCGAATGACGGCATACACGCGATCGCCGTCGCGGCGGGCATCCGAAAGCCGTTTGAGAACGAGCGCAACGGCGCCCTCTCCGGGCATGGGGCCGTCGGATGACGTGTCGAACGGCACCGATGCGCCGTTCTTCCCATATGCCCTGTGGCGGTCGACGGCCCAGAGATGGCGAAGATCCCCCGCGAGATCGACCGCCCCTGCGATGGCGAGATCTATTTCTCCTCGCTGAAGAGCACGGCGACCGGCCTCCAGGGCGCGAAGCCCCGAGTTCTCCTCGCTCGAGAACGTGTGCGACGGGCCACCGACGTGGAACTCGCGGGCGACCCGGCTTGCGACGATCCCGCCCAGGGCACCGACCGTCCGCTCGGCGTTCAGCGGCGGGGATGCCGCGTCGCGGATCCCTTCCAGACGGTCGGTGTCGGGCCGTGCGGCCCAATTCTGCGCGTCGGGCTCGAGACGCCATCGTAACGCGAAATTCGTGCTGTTGTAATCGAGGCCGATGCCGGTGAACACGCCCCACCGCACCGGCTCGGCCTTCGAGCCGAGGGCGTCGGCGAGAGCACCGTCAACGGTTTCGAGCATGACGAGCTGCTGCGGCAGAATCTCGGGAAGCTCCTTCGGCGAGATCCGGAACCGGCCCATCCTGATCCTGCGGTCGTCGAGATAAGCGCCCTGCTTCCAGCGCGCATCACCGCTTTCGAATGGATGCCTGCCGGCCGGGCGCGGCCGTGCGGACGGTTTTCCTGCGAACGCCGCTTCCTGGAACGCCCGTTTTCCCTCGAGCGGGCCGAAATGTATGTCGATGCCGACGATGGCGACCGGTTCGGGGCCGATGAACGATGATTCAATAGATGAAGGTGTATATGCATCGGGAATCCACTCCTCGACGAGGACGTGGGCGTCGATGCCGCCGAAACCGAATGCGCTGACGGCTGCACGGCGCGGCTTCTCGGGGGCGCGCCGCTCCCACGACCGGGCGGCGGTTTCGACCCTGAACGGGCTCCGTTCCATTCCCCAGTCGGGAGTGGCCCGGGTGAAGCCGGCGGTCGGGGGCAGCTGGCCGTGACGCAGCGCCAGCAGGACCTTCATCATGCCGGCTGCGCCAGCGCCGGTCAGCAGGTGGCCGACGTTCGACTTGACCGAGCCGATGACGCACCGGCCGGCCGGGCCGCTCAGGCCCTGCCAGAGCGTTTCGAGGCTCTTGAACTCGACCCGGTCGCCCGTCGGGGTGCCGGTGCCGTGACACTCGACCAGGTCGACCTCGTCCGGCTGCCAGCCGGCTTCGAGATAGGCCGCGCGCATCGCCCGGAGCTGCCCCTCCATGTCGGGGGCCACGAGGCTGCCGCCGATGTCGTTCGCGAGGCCGATGCCCCGGATGACGCCGTGAATCTGGTCACCCTGGGCGATAGCGTCGTCGAGCCGCTTGAGAACGAAGAGGCCGGCGCCCTCGCCGACGACAAGACCGTCGGCCGACGCGTCGAACGGGCGGCAAATGCCGCTCGGCGACACGGCCCTCAACTGGCTGAACCCCATCTGGGTGAACTGGCAGGACGGGCGCGAGACGCCGCCCGTCAGCACCGCGTCAGCGCGGTCGGAGCGAAGCTCCTCGCACGCCAGCTTGATCGCGTACAGCGATGACGCGCATGAGGCATCGAGCGTGACGGCTCCGCCGCCCAGCCCGAGAGCCCGGGCGAGCAGACCGGCCGGGAGGCCGGCGGCATGACGGTTCAGCGGGC
>JAGOCE010000025.1 GCA_017998915.1 Candidatus Ozemibacteraceae bacterium | reverse complement strand
TGGGCGCGGTCTGAATTTGAGCCTGGCGAAGAGGTTCCGCTCCTGCTCCGACTCGATGGCCCGCTGGACGGTCTGTTTGGCAGAAAACGCGTTTTTGATGAGGGAATCGTAGACGGCTATCTGTTCGCCCAACGTCTGGACAGCGGCCTGGACCTGGGCCAGCTGGAGTTTTTTGTATTTCATCTCCTCCCTTTTCGCGGAATCGGGCTTTTCGCCGAGGAGCCGGTCGATCATGCGGCGAGTCGAGGACAAGAGCTCGAGCCGCTTTTCGACCAGTCGTTTTTCATTCTGATACTCAACCAGGGAATACTCGATCCTCGGAATCCATTCCTTCATCCCGATGGCAAGGAGCTGGCTCGACGCGATCTCACCGGCGGCCGCCCCCGCTTCGATCTCTTCGAACTGCGCGATATCCTGGGCGCTCTTTCCGCGAAGGTCGTGGAACCTGACCTGTTCGGTCAGGGCGTCCTTCTGCGAGAGAAGAAGGTCCCGTTTTGCGACCAGTTCAGCCTTCAGGGCAAGGCTCGTCGAGCTTGCCGTCTTGTCAGAAACGAGTTCACTATCTATATCTTCAAGTTTTTTATCGACGGCTTCTATCTCTCGTCTCGCCGCGTCGGCTGCGGCTTTTGCTTGCTGGGCAGCCGATTCCAGGTTCATCCGGCGTATGGACTCCTCGAGTTTTCGGATGACCGTTGCGATCTTTTCATTGAACTCCTGGTACAGCGTTTCCGCGGATCTTCCGGCCCTGATTTGTTCCTCGAGGAGATCACGGCGCTTCGCGATGCCGTCGAGAATGACGGTCAGCAGGCGTTCGAATGCCTTCCGGGTTTCGATCAACTCCGAAATCGCCTCCTTTTTGAGACGCAGGCGATTCAGGGCGGGCACCTGTTCTTCCGCATGATCAAGGATGGCCCGGCGTTTTTCGAGCACCGCCCTCAGACGGACGGACTCGGCCTGCTCTTCCTGCGATGTGTCGTGTTCCTTGTTCAGGCTTTGCAGCTCTGCCTCGAGCGCCGCCAGGCGTGACAGCATGATGCTTGCACGGGACTGCATCAGCTTCTGATCGAGTCGGGCCGATTCGAGACGATTTTTCGCGGCGGCCCGATCCCCGGTTTCCGCATGGGAACGAAGCATCCCTTCCAGCACGCCCCGTTCAGCCTCGAGATCGATCACCTCATCGGGCTCGAGCGAGGCAGACGCGACCTGAGATGCCCGGAGCTTCGCTCGATCGATCCGCATGCCGACGGCCAAGGCCGTGAGCTGATACGTGGACAATTCACGATCCGAGACTTCCTGTGCCTGGGTTGCAAGATCGACGGGATCCGAAGCGCTGGCCACAACGACGATTTCCCGTGGGACCGAACCGCCTCCCGGCGTGCCCGAAGCGGGATCCGCACTTCCGGCTGCGGAGGCGACGGTCCAGCAGAAGGCGCAGAAGGCCGTCAGCATGAGGGCAAGCGGGTAACGGCGCATAACAAACTCCTCCGTCATGGTGAATCGCTCCGCTTCGCACGAAGCCTGCAACGGACTGCCGAGGCATGGGGATGCAGCACGGTCCGTCCTGGCGAGACCGGCAAGCCTTGCTTGTCTGAGTCGGACGACCATGTTACAATGCGCCGTACTGCCTTGCAAGAGCTTTTCCCGGCATCCGCACGCAAGCCGCGCGGCAGCGCCAGAAGGAGAAATATATGGGTCTCAATTTATCGGAACTGATCGTCATCCTCATCATCATCCTGATCTTGTTCGGTCCCGGAAAGCTTCCCGAGATCGGAAAGGCGATCGGCAGGGGCATACGCGAGTTCAAGAAAGCCCAGAGCGGGCTCACGGATGACGAAGAAAAGCCTGAAAACAACACGGACAAAAAGGCGTGACAACTCGATGAATATCGCACGAACACTGCGGAAACCGACTCTTCTCCTTTTCCTTCTTGCCTTCATCTCTTCTTTTTCTGCAGTTCCGGTCGCCGCGGCTCCCGCACGGGACACCCCCGAAGCCGTCCAGCAGTATAAATATGCTCTCGGTCTCATCCAGCGGCAGCTGTATGAGGAAGCCGACCACGTGCTCGCCAAAATCAATTCCGATCCGACGCCGTTTTCGAACCGTGACGGAGCTCTTTTTTGGCAAGCCGAGTGCAACTACCGCCTGAAAAAATTTTCCCCCGCAATCGCCCTCTACACGCGAATTTTGAAAGACTACCCCCAGAGCGCGTTTTTCAGTCGTGCGGCTTACGGTCTCGGCTGGGCACATGCGCGCGACAACAATCCCAAGTCGGCGATCGAAGCCTTTGCGCGCGTCTCCTCGAAAGACCGCAGCCTGTTCGTCGATTCGCGTCTCAAGTCAGGCTTCCTGATGGTGAAATATGGCATGGACCAGGGCAAGGCCGCCGAGTTGTATGAAGAACTCCTGCTCGAAAAGGATCTCACCGACGTCCAGCGCCAGGAAGCCCATCTCCAGTCCGGCATCATCCGGTTCAATCAAAGTCTCTTCGACCCGGCGATCACGCACTTTCGGGAAGCCCTGCCCCTCACCGGGGCCGCGCAGAAACCCGGGGTCATGTTCTACCTCGCAGAATCCTATTTCCGACATAAGAATTTCACGGACGCGATCGTGCAGTATCAGGAGATCGCAACCGCCTCGGCCCCGAAGGATATCAAGGACAAAGCTGCGTATTCCCTCGCTTGGTGTCACATCAAAAGCGGGAAGCCCGAATCCGCCGTCGAGATCCTCGAGCGCCTCGCCGCGGATCCCTCGGCCGTCGTCCGGAACGAGTCGGTCGAGAATCTCGTCGAACTGCTGATGAATCTTCACAAATACCGTGACGCCGCTGCCTGGATGAAAAAAGCGTCGGTCATCCTGAGCGATGAGAAGGCCCTCGAAATGCAGTATATGTATGGCCTCGCCCTTTCTCGCCTCGGCGAGTTCAAGGACAGCCTCTCGGCCTTCCAGTCCTTCATCAAGGCGCATCCCAAGCATCGCCGCTGCGAGGATGCCCGCTACCAGGTCGCCCTCGTCCGCATCTCGCTTGGCAATTATCGTGAGGCGCTCGACGACCTGTCGCCCCTCCTCCGCCGCGATACGACACCGGAACTTCGCGAAAAAGCCCTGTATCGAACGGGCGAATGCTTTTTCAACCTCGGCAATATCGCCTCGGCGAAGGAGTCGTTCGAACGCCTGATCAGGGATTATCCGCAAGGCTCAGCCCGAATGGATGCCCTGTTCCAGCTCGGCGAGATTGCCTACCAGACGGGGCTGCATGCAGACGCTCTCGAGGCGTTCACGACCATCGGAAAGGGCTCCAACGATCTCGCTTCCCAGGCGGCCTTCAGAGCAGGCGAAGTTCTGATGAAAGCTGGCAGGTATACCGACGCAGCCACACGGTTTGAAGAGTATCTTAGCCGGTTCCCGAAAGGCTCGCTTCGCGAGGATGCCCAGTTCAAGATCGGTCTCTGCCGGCTCGAGCTCAAGGACCCCGCCCAAGCGCTGGCGGCGTTTTCACAGCTGCGGGAATCGCATGGTTACTTTCGCCAGGAAGCACGGTTCCAGATCGGCGAGATTTCGCGCGGGCTCGGCAATTTCCCTCTCGCCATCCAACAATACAAGGCGATCATCGCAGAAGAACCGAACAATCCTCTCACCGCTCGCGCCCGGCGTGCGGTCGGGATCTGCCTGTTCCAGATGAAGGATTTCGCCGGCGCCGAGGAGGCGTTCCGTGCCATTCTCAAGGATTACCCGGTTTCCGATACCGCCATTCCCGAAACCCGCCTCTGGCTCGGCCGAACGCTGGTATCGCTCAACAAGGCGGATGACGGGATCATCGAATTTCTGAACGTTCCCATCATGTATCCGAAATCCCCGCTCCATGCGGAGGCCTATGCGGAAGCCGCTCGTGCCTACGACAAGCTTGGCCGTCGCGACAAGGCCCTCCGGATGTGGGGTGAGGTCCTTCGAATTCAGCCGAACGGCCCATACGCAGCTGAGGCCGCCGCGTTCAAGCCCTGATCGTTCGCGTCCTTCAGACGCCGTGCCTCGATCATGCGAAGGCACGGCGTTTTCGTTTGCCCGGATCGCCTGTCCTTGATTTCCTCATCACACGCACGAATCCCGTTCACTCTGAGACCTTCTAAGCGCAAGAAACCCTCGCCATTCGACAAGTTCAGGACAAAGGGGACATCGTCATTCCTCTCCAGTGCTCAAGAACGCGGTCCTGCCAGGCGTCTCATGCTTTTGTGCCGAAATGCCGATAGGGAATACAGAAAATATGCCGTCCGGAGGTAAACATGCGCTGGTACACATTTGGAGCGTTGCTTGCTGTCCTTGCCGTCTGCCCTCCCTGCGATGCGAAAGACACGTATGATCTCGGCCAGGTGCAGGTCGTTGGAAAAGACGCCCAGTCCGACGCATTCGCCCCGAACCCGCAGGATATCGCTATCTCCATGGGCGAGAAGAACACGCCCCTGCCCGACCTGCTTCCGGAGCAGGCCGAGCCCGAAGCCCGTCCTCTCGTCGAAAAGCAGTTTCCGCCCGTCGCCGGAAAGGCGAAGACGGACGAAATGAGCCTGTCGATCGGCCGGGGCGGCAGCGGAACATCCGAATATATTCTTCGTGGAAAAGGCACCTACAACGGGTATGTCGGCGATCTCCGTCTGGACAGATACGAACACGACGGGTTCGCATCATATGTGAATGATGACCGCACGAGTTTTCATGCCGCCGTGACGTCGATCGGCGAAGGCAGTTACGAAATGACCGTGTTCGCCGATGTCGCGGACGAAACATTCGGACAGCGCGGAACATCGCTTCGGCCGACGCCGAACGCGAAGATCACGGACACCACGAAAGTGATCTCCGCGAAGGGCAACGCGACCCTCTCAGACGGCGCGTATTTCCAGGCCTCGGGCCGGCTGGAATCCTCGAGCCGCGATGCGGGGAATTCACTGATTTCCTATGCCGAGGAAGACTCGCTCTTTTCGAGTGAAATCAGCGCGGAATACCAGTCCGACCTTCGCCCCAACCTCAAGGGGAAAGCCGCCATCGGGCTGAAGCAGGCGTCATGGAGTCCCGAAAATGATGCCGAGCAGAAGTTGTCCGGCCGCTCCCTCGCCGTTTCCGGCGAATTCGATTTCAAAGGCCGTTCGTATCTCGAGCTGGGCCTCAAGTCGATGGGTCTGATGGGTCGCGACCGCACGGCGCCGTTTTTTCGGTATGATTACCGTTGGGCGAAGCCTTGGCAGGTCGTGCTGAGTTACGACGAGTCCCTCGGCAACGACGATCTCGGCAGGATTTTCATGCCGCGCCGGTATGTTCTGACGAGCGATCTCATGGCCTCGCAACGGAAGCGCAGTTCGGGAACCGTCAGCTACCGCTGGGAAAACGACAATTCGGTCGGCATGGAACTGTTCTCGGAAAGCGAGTCGGATGCGATGGAATATATCGATAATTATATTCCTGGACGAGGATTTCTTGCATCGGCATTCCGTTTCGTTCCGAATGCTCGAAGAACAGGGGTTCGCTTCAAGGGCAGTTTCAAGCTTGACGATCACTTCACGCTTCGCACCGGAACAACCTACCAAACACCCAAGAACGACGACACGGGTGCCCGTCTTTCCTACGAGGCGAAGCGTCTGCTCGACATCAGCTTCGCGTATTCGGGCGGGAGGCTTGAAGGCGAGTTTTCTCGCCAGGCGATGATGGACAGGATCGCGTATGTTCCCGCGGCGTCCGTCGATGCGGGCGATTACAGCAGGTCTGATCTGACCCTGAAATACAAGTTCTCCCCGCGATATCACGCGTATGTGAAGATCAAGGATCTTTACGACGAAGCGAAAAGCATCCGCTACGCGGTTCCGGAAGAGGGACGCATTTCCCTGGCCGGTATCGAAGCGCACTTCTAGGAGGCAGCCATGTTCAGCAATCTCTTCATCGTCGACGTTTTCGTGAAAGGCGGCCCCGTGATGGTGCCGATCCTGTTGTGCAGCATCATCGGCGTCGCCGTGATGATCGAACGTGCACGATTCTACCTGCGTCACACAAACCGCGCCGATACGTTTATGGTCCATGTGCGGTCGGCACTCGCCGAACGCAATTACCTCGAAGCCGTCAGGCTGTGTCGCACCGAGAAACATCCTCTCGCGAAGGTCATCGCAGCCGGTATCGACCGTCTCGACCTACCGAAGGATGCGTTGCTCGATGTGATGCGCCAGGAAGCGCTCCGTCAGATGAAGCATTTCGAGAAGAACACCGGCGTTCTGTCGACGATCGCCGCGATCAGCCCTCTGCTGGGGCTCACAGGCACAGTCACTGGCATGATCTCTTCGTTCAGCATCATCTCGACGATCGGCATCGGCGATCCGACGGCACTTGCCGGAGGCATTTCCGAAGCTCTCTACACGACCGCGGCCGGTCTGTTCATCGGCATTCCCGCCCTTGTCGCGTTCAACTGGTGCGAGGGCCGCATCAAGGAGTTCGAGGAGCAGGTCGAGTATTACTCGCTCGATCTGGCGAACAACCTGTCTCTGGCTTCTGCCGCCTCGGAGGGAAACCGTGAAAAAGCTGCTGCCTGAGCGGCGCCGGGAGAAGCCCCAAATCGTCGTCACGAACCTGATCGACGTCATTCTGCTTCTCGTCTTCTTCTTCATGATCACGAGTTCGTTCGCCAAGGATGCGAAGAAGCTTCCGGTCGAACTTCCGAAGGCCTCATCGGGAGTCGCGATCGAAGGTGAGACGCTTTCCTTCCAGGTCGACCGCGACGGGAACGTCATGCTCTCCGGCGCTCTCATCCAGGAAGAAGAGCTTTCGACGAGGGTGGCCGAGTATGTCGCAGGCGATGTGAACAGGCCGGTACTTCTCGAGGCCGACGAGTCGGCCAACTACGGCCGCGTGGTGCAGGTCCTCGACCGGATCCGCACCGCCGGCGGGATCAACGTCGGACTTTCGACAAAAACCGTGACGAATGCGAAACGCTGAGATTCAGACACTGACGTTCGACCAAAACGACGGGACGGAAGAATACAAGGTATCGATTCTTCTTCATCTCGCGCTTCTGCTATTCATGACGGCATGGATGGCATGGCGCGGCATGTTCGCGCCCGCGCTTCCGGTCGTTCATCAGGTCAGACTGGTCGGGCCGCTGATCGTCGCGAAACCCGGTTCGGGCAAAACGCCCCTTCCCACACCGGCATCCACCCTTCGCAGCGGTACGAACAGGAAACTGTCGACTGGCTTGACCGGCCCCAAACGGCCTTCCGCGCAGTCGAGAAAAAAGCATTCGCCGGCACTGAAAGGCCCCGTGACGACGAAGGCGAAGACCAAGGCAGGCGAGCGGGCAAAGCCCGGCAAGACCGATCCCGTCCAGGCTTCTGATGTGAAGCCGGCCGTGGTTCAGGAAGGCCCGGCACAGTCCCGCGAGCAGCGGCCGACCCTGAAGAATCCGAGTTTCGATGAGGTCAGCGTGTTCTCCCCCGATCTCTCGGCGCCTTCACCCATTGCCCCACCGATCGCCGGTCTCGAGCTCGGAGACCCGATCGACACGCCCGAACCCGCCGAGGAACTGAGCGGTCCGCTCGAAAGCGGCCAGGGCGACGAGAAGTCGTCACCCAGCGGCAATCCTGACGTCAGCGCGGATCCGGGTGGCGGTGACGTTTCGATCGCCGGCATCGAGTCGCTTGGCGGCGGTGGCGAACGTCTCGAACCGCCCAGGGTTGTCTCCCGCGTCGTTCCGGAGTATCCCGATTGGGCCAGGCGGCAGGGTGTTCACGGACAGGCCGTCTACAAGGTTCTCATTCAGGAAGCGGGCACCGTCGGCGACGTCATGACCCTCAGTTCGACCATCGATCCACGTCTCGCAATTGTCGGTTCACAGTCCCTCAGACGCTGGCGCTTCACTCCCGTGCTCCTGAACGGCGAGCCGCGTGAAACCTGGGTCCAGATCACCGTCCAGTTCACCCTCAACGGCTGAGCCCATACGACAGATCAAAGGCCGCCCAAGATGCTCGGGCGGCCTTTATCATTTATGCTATAGTATGTGCTCTTATTTCATCGGCAGAACAAGAAAACGATCGTCCCCAAGCCAGCTCGGATAGCATTCGATATTCACCTCACACGGACCAAATACGGCTTCGAGATTGAAAAACCGGTTCGCCGCCCAAAGGTTTTCCCACTTCCATCGGTTGCTGTTGATTTCGAAGGTATTGATCACGCTGTAGTCGCATGCTGGTGAAAGTTGTGACGTAACATTGGCAAGACCGGGAGTTCGATGACGTGAAAGGTCTTGTGCAACCGCTGGCGACACGAAAAACGATCGCTTCGGACGTGAGGCGATGAAATCGGCAAGCTGCTGGACATAATCGATTTTTCCCCTCTGCACGATCGTCTCGGCTGCGTACCAGAGCCATGCGACATTCGCCGTGAAGCCCGCAATGAGGAGTCCACCGAGGATCATTCGCATGATTCGGCCAGATATCAATGTTTCGGTCGAGGCAAAAACCATGCTCATCCCTCTTGCCGTGATGAGGGCGGCGAAGGGGATGAGGGCGAGAAGATTTCTGACGATCATCGCTTCCTGACGACTGAAAAACCAGAAATAGAACAGCGGAAAAGAGAGAAAGGCGAAGATGAATCGTCCGTTCTCTTTTTTGAGATCCCAGAGGCCGAACGGGAAAAACAGCGAAAAGCCGATGGCGACGACGGGAAAGTGAGAAAAAACCACGCCGCCGAAGTAGGTCATGATCCGGCCTGTGTGGTCCCAGCCGCTTTCGACGGAATACACAGCCGAATTGTGTGCATAATAGTTCACGTGCCAGGCCAATTCCCGGAAGAGCTGATCGAAATCCTTGATGAAACCGGGCGTTGTAAGAAGGAAGACGGTGCAAAAGATGGAAAGAGCGGCGATCACCTTTGCGCCACCGATGCGCGGTTGCTCATCGCCACCTCTCCATGAAAGAAATAACAGAATCGACAGAGGAAGGAGGAGGGCTCCTCCGGGGTATTTCGTTCCACAGGCGAGCCCACCAGAGACAGCGCACAGGAGAAGTCCCTTCTCACGGTGTGCCGGTTGAAAGAAATACAGGCTCAATCCAACCAGGAAAAGGGCTGCCCATTGCGCCATGACGGCATCGGGAACGGCCCATCTTGCGTGGTAGGCGTATTCGAACGAAGTCCCCATCAGAGTCGCTGCGGCAAGGGCTTCCCATGTGCCCCGCCCCGCCAGGAACACAGCGAGGAAAACCCAGCAGATCGAAAAGGCGCAGATGATGATGAATACCGACCGGACCCTGAGAAGGAACGGTTCAGAACCGGCGATGCCGGCCAGTTTGGAAGGATCGTATCCACAAACGCGCTTCTTCACGACGTCCGGCGTCAGGCAGGCCATGGCGATATCCCATGTCAGAGAGGGCCAGATATAATCGAGGGGGAAATAATATCCGTTTTCCACTGAATGAACGACGGAATGCATGATCCGCGGTTCATCCCAGTGTTTTCCGAAATTCACCCCACGCCACCCCGTCGCGATGAAAGAGAGAAACACGAGGCCCAGGCCGATCCATGGCAGGAGTGCACGTCGCATGTTCATCAGGCCCTGATTTCACCATACCTGGCATCCGAAATTCAAGGGGAGGTGAAACATGCGAATCAATTCACAAAAAACACGACGATTTCCTCACATCCTCGATACCTCGCGCGTAGAGGTATCGAAGCACGATAGGAAGCAGCGCATCAACATTACCAATGGAGATTCGTTCCCTCAGCATGGAACCCGTTTGAGCACCCGGACAAGAGATCAGGCACCCACGGAGTTGCATCTTTCCAGAATCCGGTTTCTGAGGTAGAATGCCTCGTTCGATCGACAATATCATATTGGAGGTTCCGTTCAGATGCTGCGTTTTGCCGCGCTCAGTTTTCTTTTTTTCGCCGCCACGACTGCGATGGCGCAGGTTCCTGCCGACATCAAGCTCGAAAAGGCAGACAATCCCCTCGTCAAGCTTACGACGGATGTTGGCGACATCTGGATCGAGCTGTTTCCCGACTCCGCGCCAAAGCATGTCGAGAGCTTCCTGACCCTGATCGAGAAGGGCTTCTACAACGGTCTGTCGTTTCACCGCGTCGTTCCGGGCTTCGTCATTCAGGGCGGCTGCCCCAAGGGCGACGGAACCGGTGGCCCTGGGTACACTCTTTCCGCCGAATTCAATAACAGGAAGCATGAGAAGGGCACCCTCGCCATGGCCCGCACGATGGATCCCAACTCGGCCGGTAGCCAGTTCTATATCTGTCTCGATAAAATCCCCCACCTCGACGGCCAGTATACCGTTTTCGGTCGCGTCGTCAAAGGGAACGAGCTTCCCGAGAAGGTGAAGATGAACGACAAGATGAAGATAGAGATCGTCCAGAACCAGGCGAAGAAGTAAGAAACCGTATCCCTCCGGCACGTATCAGCCGATAGATGTAATGACTGATACTGCCGGAGGTTTGTATGGATGCATTGATGCAGGAACTCGAACGACGGCTCCAGAAGGACGTCCAGCTCGCGCCCTTCACGACCTTCCACATCGGCGGCCCCGCCCAGCTGTTTCTCGAAGCGAACAGTGAAGCGGAACTGGTTGCTGCCGTCCGCCTTGCGCTTTCGAAACGCATTCCCTTCTTCCTGCTCGGCGGCGGCTCGAACCTTGTCATCTCCGACCAGGGCATCGAAGGCCTCGTGATCCGCAACCGCGCTCGCGAAGGTCATATCGTCGATGCCGCTGCCGGCCTGCTCACCGCCTCCTCCGGCCATCATCTCTGGGATGTCGTCCAGCTTGCCCAGCGCAGCGGCCTGACGGGATTCGAAACGCTCGCCGGCATTCCTGGTTCCATCGGGGGAGCCTTGTATGGAAACGCCGGCGCCTACGGAAAATGCATCGGAGATCTGCTCGTCGCCGCCGACGTGCTCGATCCCTCGAGCGGCGACATCCAGCGCGTCGATGCGTCGTTCTTCGAGTTCGGCTACCGCACGAGCGGGTTGAAACGCAAACCGGGCATCGTCCTTCGCGCCACGTTCCGGTTGTCCCAGGGCGATCCGAAATCCATCCTCGCCCAGATGGAAGACATCCTTTCCCAGCGTCATTCCAAGCATCCTCCGAGCGAGGTCGGCTGCGCTGGCTCGTTCTTCAAGAATCTCGACCCGAATCCGGGTGAGGCTCGAAGAAGAGCCGCCGGTGAGGTCCTCGAGAAAGCGGGTGCAAAGGAAATGGCGGTTGGCGGCGCGAGCGTGTATGCGAAGCACGCGAACTTCATCGTCAATTATGGCAAAGCAACCGCCGCAGACGTCAGGAACCTGGCCCTCCTCCTCAAGAGCAAGGTTCAGGAGATGTTCGGCATCGAACTGCACGAAGAGGTACTGTACGTAGGTCGCTGACAACGTCTTGTTCCGACAGCCGCCGTATTCCCGCGGCTGTCGTTTCATATATCCCCGAGCTGCTGGTGAAAAAAGAGATTTTCCGTACTGTAACCATTTCCCCGATCGTCGTATCATATCCGTTGATGAATGATGCTGAAGCGCTGAATCTTGCCCGGAAGGGCCGGCCCGAAGGGTTCCGCTCGATCTGGGAAACCCACGGACGATACCTGTATACGCTCGCCTATCGCATGCTCCGCGACGGGGCTCTCGCAGAGGATGCCGTCCAGGAAGCATTCACGGCTGCGTTCCAATCGATCGACGGATTTCGCGGCGAGTCCCGGCTCAAGACATGGTTGTATAGCATTCTTTACAGATCTGTCCTCAGGATACAAGAACGGCGTGGTCGCTTCAACGGCAACGGAGATCTCACCGACGAGCTTCCTTCCAGCCGCAACCACCATGCGGAACTCGAAACGAAGCTCGATGTCAGAACCGTTCTCGACCGTCTTCCCGCCCGAGATCGCGCGGTCCTGATCATGGCCTACTGGGACGACCTGACCTGTTCCGAAATCGCCGACGTCCTCTCGACGAACATGAACCACGTCAAAATTCTTCTGTACCGCGCCCGCAGCAGATTTGCGAGCATCTGGACCGGGAAGTCGCCGGAAGCGCATGAGGAGGCCGCATCATGAACAGGGATTGCGCCGAGTTTCGCCGTCGCCTCGAATCCACCGCAACCGGCCCTGACGACGAGGCATGGCATCACCTTGAAGTCTGCCCCAGGTGCGCCTCGTTCCTCGACCGCCATCTCGAGAAAACCCCTGACGGCCTCGATCAGCCGGCATTGGAATGCCTGCCGTCCTCCCTCTCATACGATAATATAAAGAATAATATGCCTCGGGGCAATTCCGATTTCTGGCAATATGTTCTCGCGGGGCTATCCGGCTTTGCCTTTGCGGCAGCCGTTTTCCTGATCGTTATCAGATCAGCACCGATGCCTGTTCTTCCCACAACCGTTCCCGTCGTCGAGCAGTATTCCTTCCTCGATCAAGGCCCCGAAACCGTTCAGGAATACACGTTCGTCGAAGAGATGCAGGAATTTTCGTTGGTTGTAACCGATGGCGCCGATTCCGACTCTCACAATTGGAGTTTCATCGAACCAAGTCCACATTTTTCGTTCCTCGAGAACGACAAGGAGGCTTTATGGGAAGATCTGTCAAATGGCTGAGCGGTATCGTCCTCGTACTCGTCCTCGCGTTGAGCGGCATGGCCTGGTCGCAGGAACCCCCGGCCGGTCCGCCCCCCGGTGAAGGTCCTGAGATGATGGGCCAGGGAGGCCCGGGAATGGGGCCTGGTGGCCCCGGCATGGGTCCCGGCGGTCCCGGAATGGGCGGTCCCGGTATGGGACCTGGCATGGGCATGGGTCCTCGCGGCATGCGTGAAAAAATGGATCCGGAAACCCACAAGAAACTCGCTGCCCTTCGCATGACGTCTGAAGCACACAAGAAACTCGCCGATCTGTATCTCGAACAGGGCAAAAGCGACGAAGCCGTCGCACAGCTCAAGAAAATCCTCGAACTGGCCAACACCGTCACCGACGAGAACGCGAAACGCAAGGTTTCCGACCAGATCGGACACGTCTACATCTCGATCGCCCAGATCTATCTCAAGAGCAATAAAATCGCCGAGGCGGAGGCTATCCTGAACGAGGGTGTCGAAAAGACGAAGAGCGACAACCCCGAAACCGCTTCCCGCATGGTTCTGACGCTCGGCGACATGTTCCGCAAGGCAGGCAAGACAGCCGAGGCCGAAAAGGCCTTCCAGCGCGTCATCGAACTCAACGCAGCCGCGCAGGCCGAGCAGAAGAAGTAATCTTCCGCACGCATCGACGGCTCCGGGCCATGGTCCGGAGCCGTTTTTCACATACTGGTGATTCGACCGGAAGCGACACGGACACGGTGTGTTATGATAGTTTCACTTCTCTCACGGAGGCATCGTATGCCCAAAGGCTCAGCATCGAACCGTTCGAAGAAGAAAACCGGCTACTCGTCAGATGCCCTCTGTCGCGAGCTGCACGCCCTCTACGACCTTCTCGACAAACGTCGAGACGAGATTCTCGCAGACCCCGCCTACAATCCGGACAACGACGAACTCGTCCAGGAAATGGACCGCATCGTCCGGCGTATTGCACTCATCCGCGAGTGCTTCGAAGAGTTCTGCCCGAGCTGATGGCGAACATGCGCATGGAGAAACAGTCTATTCTCGTGACCGGCGGAGCCGGCTTCATCGGATCGCACGTGGCCCGTCACCTCATCGCATCCGGACATGATGTTGTCGTCGTTGACGACCTTTCAGGCGGATTCGAAGACAACGTGCCTGCGGGGGCCCGCTTCATCGCAGGCGATGCGGGTGATTCGGGCCTGATCGAACGGCTCTTCGAAGACCATTCCTTCACCTACATTTTCCACCTGGCAGCGTATGCGGCAGAGGGACTTTCGCACTTCATCCGCGGTTTCAATTACACGAACAACCTGCTTGCAAGCGTCACGCTGATCAACGCCGCCGTCCGGCATGGCGTCAGGTGCTTCGTCTTTACGAGCTCGATCGCCGTGTACGGCCGCAACCAGCTTCCCATGACGGAGGAGCTCGCCCCCCAGCCGGAAGACCCCTATGGCATCTCAAAATATGCGGTGGAGCTCGACTTGCGTGCGGCGCACGAAATGTTCGGTCTCGATTGGATCGTTTTCCGTCCGCACAACGTTTACGGCATGAACCAGAATCTCGGCGACCCCTACCGCAACGTGATCGGCATCTTCATGAACCAGATCATGCAGGGGAAGCCGCTGACGATCTTCGGTGACGGATCCCAGACACGCGCGTTCAGCCATATCGACGACGTCGCGCCTATTATAGCGAGAAGCATAGATGTACCGGCTGCTCGCAACCAGGTGTTCAACGTCGGTGCCGACAGGCCTGTTTCCGTGAACGATCTTGCCCTGGCCGTCATGGAAGCGATGAGCACCCGGGTCGAGATCCACCATCTTCCCGCCCGGAACGAAGTCGTCCACGCCTTCGCAGCTCACGATAAGGTGCGCAGGGTGTTCGGTATCACCGGCGAGCCGGTTTCCCTCGTGGACGGCCTTGCCGGCATGGCGGAATGGGCGAAGAACGTCGGGGCGCGCACGGGAAAGCCATTCGAAGGTGTCGAGATCGAGAAGAACCTGCCGCCGTCGTGGAAAGCACTGACGAAGATTTGATCAGGGCTTCGCGTGTTTTCCGGAGGCCGGCGTTCCCCTGCCGTTCCGGCTCATTTCCTCGATTGCCTTCAGGGGCGATTCACCCAGCCTGACGAACTCGGCAGGGCGCCCAGCCAGGGGCCGAATTCCCCAGAGCGGCTTGAAGGCTCCGGAACTCAACGAATACCGCATATCGCTGATGATGCCGTTCGATCCGGGTGCGACGGCGACAAACCCGTCGGCAAAGTCGGAGAACTTCATCACGTCGGCGCGCATCTGCGCATCGAACGAGGGATCCTCTTCCGGGGGCAATCGGAAGAGAGGCACCGCCGAGGATTCGCCCGAGACGGCCGGCCCGAAAAAGGGAGTTTCGACGGAGTCGGCGACCAGGGTGTCACCCGTGCGGTAGATCGATCGCCAGCGGGTGATGCTGAACAACATCGGCGTCACCCGACCGTGCATGATGGCGTGACCTCGCTCGGAAGCTTTCATCCTCTGGAGTTCGAGAGCCTTGTCACGCTGGCTCCAGCCGAGCGTCAGCCAGGCAACGGCGATAAGCGATGCGATCATGGCCGCAAGCGGTCGCGCCGGCCTGAAGCTCCACACCAGGCCTGCAAAAAAGACGGCCATGAAGACCGGATCGCAGATCGAGATGACATCAAGCGCAAGCCGCCGTGACGAGAGCGGCCAGAAGAGGAGCGTGCCATAGCTCGTGCAGACATCAATGAAAAGGTGGGCCATATACAACGTCAGGGCGACACCCCAGAGTCGGCGCCACCGCTCCCGCTCATCCTTCCAGAACAGGAACGGAAGAACGCAGATGAGAGCACCAACAGGCGCGAAAAAGACGCTGTGCGTGAAATGGCGGTGCAGCAACATTCCGTCCAGAGGCCCTTCCCCCAACGGCCGGAACAAGACGTCAATATCGGGAAACGTTCCGGCGATGACGCCGAGAAGCAGGCTTCTTCGCTGATCGATGTTGGAAAAAGCCGCCCGAACGAGGGCAGCGCTCATGATCGTGTGTGTCAGCGGGTCCATAGTATATATGATTTATTATATGATATGATATTATTCTACCGGTTTGCCGACGTTTCCCTGCACGTTCACCGGCCGGATCAGAACGGGATACTCTTGAGAATATACCACGTTTCGCCGAAAATGTTCCCTGCCGGAAGAGCCCATTCGATGGTGACACCCGCATGATAGAAGAAGCTCAGAAAGTGGATCATCGAGACTACGGCCAGGATCCACAAACCGAAGCGGAGGATGATCATGAAGGTTATATAGCGCCCCCAAAACGCGAGGAAGCTCCCGGCCACGCCAATCGTGCCGATGTACAACGTGAAATTGGCAAACAGACTCAAGGGATTGATAACCAGGATTTTGAACTGGGCCGGATCCCACCAGAGCCAGTAGTAGGGATACCCGTAAATCGAGATTAGCGGCCCGTCCTCGATCTGCAGCGAGGCCTTGACCGTCAGCCAGCAGAACACGATAATCCCCAGGGCAAGACCGAAGTCCACTTTGTATTGCAGTTTTTCCGTCATCGTTCATCACCTCTCAAGGCCTGTCGGCCGTCACTCACATGTCGAGAATCTCGATCGATTGCGCGAGCTCCAGCGCACGCGCTTTGACAAGCTCCATTCGGGCCGCGACACCCATCGGAAGGAACATCGAACCCTCCTTCCCGCCGTAGAGGCGGTCTGTTCGCCTGAATTCGGCATCGCGGAAGGTAAGCCAGGCTCTCTGGGCCTCCTTGAGCTCCTTGCGACGCTCCTCGCCGAGTTTCGCGAAGAGTTCCTTGTAGGCTCGATTCAGTTCGGCATCCCAGAGTTCGATCCCATGTTCGAACGCCCGAATCTGGCCGGCTGTCGAGGGGTCTCGCTCGAGGAGAGCAGAAATCTCGAGGTCGATCGGATGTTCGCGTTGGTTTTCGCTGGTTCCGGTCGCGGGTTCAACAACAGATCTGGATTGCCCTGTGAGAAGGTCAGGAACATCCGTTTGAGCGAATCCCGGGACTGCCGTCAGGGCCACGAGACAAACCAGATGCAGTACAAACGGGCGCGTCATGAGAATCGATCCTCCACTCAGCCATTCTTTTCGGGTATTGTACTATGGATCGTCGTTTTTTTCACCACGCATCGCACAGCTCCTGTTATAAGCCCTCCGAGAGGGAGGACGTATTGACTTTGGTGCCACGTTCAAGTAGATTCAGTCACCTTTTTCCTAACAATTTCACCCTTTTTGAAGAGACCATCCAACAGGAGCACCGACATGCGCACCCTTCGACAAGCCACCGTCATAGGCACCGGAATATATCTTCCGGAAAAGCGGCTTACGAATTTCGATCTCGAGAAGATGGTCGACACGACGGACGAGTGGATCGTCACCCGCTCGGGTATTCGCGAACGCAGGCTTGTCGAACCGGGTCAGAAGACGTCCGACATCGCGATCCTCGCCGCCGAGATGGCGCTCCGGAACAGCGGCATCAAACCAGAGCAGATCGACGCCGTGCTCCTCGCGTCGTTCACTCCCGACAGGCCGATCTCCGCGACATCGGCGGTCATCGCCCACAAACTCGGCTGCAAAAACGCCGCCGCGTGCGACATCGAGGTCGCCTGTTCTGGGTATGTCTACACGACGACGATAGCCGCTAATTTCATCGCAACGGGGATGTTCAACCACGTTCTGGTCATCGGTGCGGACATCCTTTCCAAGGTGATCGATTTCACCGACCGTAACACCTGTGTCCTGTTCGGCGACGGCGCGGGAGCGATGGTGCTCGGTCCGGCAAAGAACGAGCGGGAAGGCATCTTCGATGCTCTTCTGGGCGCCGACGGAGGAGGTTCCGAGCACATCACGATCCCGGCTGGCGGCACCGAACTGCCGACAACCGCCGAAACCGTCGAAAAACGCCAGCATTACGTCAAGATCAACGGGAAAGAGGTATTCAAGTTCTCGACGCGAATCGTCGGCGACATGATCGAGCAGGTTCTCACCCGAAACAATCTGACGCTCGACGACGTCAAGCTGATCATTCCTCACCAGGCCAACATCAGAATCATCGAGTCGGCGGCGAACCGGTTCAACTGCCCGATGGACAAGTTTTTCGTCAACCTCGACAAGTATGGCAACACCGTTGCCGCCACGATTCCAATCTGCCTCCACGAAGCCCTCCAGGCCGGCCGCATCAAGGAAGGCGACCTCGTTCTGTTCGCGGGCTTCGGCGGCGGATTGAGCTGGGGCACCGTTGCGCTCCGCTGGGGCACCTACCAGCCCCCGGCAGCCTGAGCGGCATCCGGACGGCGTTTTCCCAACGCATCGTGGCCATTCCCGATGCGTCGCGTTCTCCGGACCAGCCGATGGCTTGCGCACTTTTTATATAGTTATTTATATTATTCTTCGACGAGGAACACCATGAGCGACAAGAGCTTCTACAAGCCCCGGCACCAGGTCCGGATCGTCACAGCCACTTCCCTTTTCGACGGCCACGATGTCGCCGTGAACATCATGCGGAGGTTGCTCCAGCAGGGCGGCGCCGAGGTGATCCATCTCGGCCATAACCGCAGCGTTCGCGAGATCATCGAGGCGGCCGTGCAGGAAGACGCCCATGCGGTCGCAGTCAGTTCCTACCAGGGCGGCCACATGGAGTTCTTCAAGTATCTGCGTGCCTCCGCCGATGAGGCCGGCCGGAAAGACCTGCTGATTTTTGGCGGCGGTGGCGGCGTCATCCTTCCGCAGGAAGCAGAAGAGCTTCACGCCGTCGGCGTCACGCGCATCTACTCCCCGGAAGACGGCCGAAAAATGGGGCTTCAGGGAATGATCTCCGACATCCTCGAGCGATGCGACCATGCCTTTTCAACCTGGCCGAATGAGCTCGGGACGGGACAGGTCAAGGCCGAAGAACCGATCCGGCTCGCGCGTGCACTAACCCTTCTCGAAACATCGCGAACGGCGCTTCCGAAAAAGATCCTGGAGCAGATCGAGAAGGGCCGCCGCGCGACGACGCTCGAAAGCGCCGGCGTGAACCATGTGGGCAGGCCGCCCCTGGTGCTCGGCGTCACGGGCCCCGGCGGCGCCGGCAAGAGCAGCCTCACCGATGAGTTGATTCGGCGCTTCCGGCTCGAATACCCCGACCGCCGCTACTGCGTGTTCAGCATCGACCCGTCGAAGAAGAAGACAGGCGGGGCCCTTCTTGGCGACCGCATCCGCATGAACGCGATCGATCACCCGCACGTGTTCATGCGCAGTCTTGCCACCCGCCAGAGCGGAAGCGAGCTCTCCGACGCCATCTCCGATTCGGTCAGCCTCGCCCGGGCCGCTGGCTTCGATCTGATCATCGTCGAGACGAGCGGCATCGGCCAGGGCGACACGGGGATTCTCGGCATTGCCGACGTGGCGCTGTATGTGATGACCAGCGAGTTCGGCGCCCCCATGCAGCTCGAGAAGATCGACATGCTCGACTTCGCCGACCTGATCGCGATCAACAAGTTCGACAGGCGCGGCTCCGAGGACGCCTGGCATGATGTCTGCCGTCAGCTCCGCCGCACCCGCTACGAAGGGAAATACATCGAACCAGAAACGATGCCGGTGTTCGGCACCATGGCGAGCGCCTGGAACGACGACGGCGCGAACGGCTTGTACCGCGAACTTCAGGCCGTGCTGAATCTGCGCGGCGGCGTCGAGTCATGGAAGCCTCTGGTCGACCTGAAGTGCGCGCGACGCACAAGTAATATAGCCCCTATTATTCCACAGAACCGCACGAACTATCTCTCCGAGATCGCCGACGCCGTCCGCACCTACCACAAGGAGACCGCGTGCGAGGTCCTCGCCGCACGGCAGGCGCAGGCTTGTGAAACGGCTCTCGGCATCGTGAACGGCGAAGAGACCCGCGAAGAGCTCCGCCGCCAGCGCGACGAAGCGTGGGGCAAACTTCCGCCCCGCATGCAGAGCGCCCTGCTGACCTGGACCGAAACGGCGGCGAATTACCGGGGCGATGTGTTCCGCTACGCGGTCCGCGGGAAGACGTTCGAAGTGCCGACGCACACGGTTTCGCTCTCGGGGCTGAAGATTCCGCGCGTGGCGATTCCCGACACGGACGATTACGCGGCGCTCGTGAAGTTCATGCGCGAAGAGAATGTGCCGGGCTCGTTCCCCTACACCGCCGGCGTCTTCCCGTTCAGACGCGCCGATGAGGACCCCAAGCGCCAGTTCGCCGGTGAAGGCGGCCCGAAGCGCACCAACAAGCGGTTCCATTTCCTCACCGCGAACGACCCCGCCAAGCGGCTGTCGACGGCATTCGACAGCGTCACCCTCTACGGACAAGACCCGCAGGAGCGGCCTGACGTGTTCGGAAAGGTCGGCGAGAGCGGTGTCAGCATCGCCACGATCGATGACATGCGCGACCTGTTCTCCGGGTTCGACCTGTGCGACCCCAACACCAGCGTCAGCATGACCATCAACGGCCCCGCACCGATCATGCTGGCGTTTTACCTGTCGAACGCCATCGCCCATCAGATCTCGAAGGCCGAATCTGCGAAGGGCTCGCCGCTGACGCCGGAAGAAGCCGCAAAGGTCCGCGCCGAAACGCTGAAGACCGTCCGCGGCACGGTCCAGGCCGATATCCTGAAGGAAGATCAGGCACAGAACACCTGCATCTTCTCGATCGACTTCGCCCTCAAGATGCTCGGCGACATCCAGGACTTCTTCATCCGGAACGAGGTCAGGAACTACTACTCGATCAGCATCTCCGGCTACCACATCGCCGAGGCGGGCGCGAATCCGATTTCGCAACTCGCCTTCACGCTGGCGAACGGTTTCTCGTTCGTCGAGTATTACCTGAGTCGCGGCATGAAGATCGATGACTTCGCCCCGAACCTGTCGTTCTTCTTCAGCAACGGCATGGATCCCGAATACTCTGTCATCGGCCGGGTCGCGCGCCGCATCTGGGCGATCGCGATGCGCAACCGCTACCACGCGAACGAGCGGTCTCAAAAGCTGAAATACCACTGTCAGACGAGCGGCCGATCGCTGCATGCCCAGGAGATCCAGTTCAACGACATCCGCACCACTCTCCAGGCCCTGCTCGCCGTGAACGAGAATGCGAACTCGCTGCACACGAATGCGTATGACGAGGCGATCACGACACCGACCGAGGAGAGCGTGCGACGCAGCATGGCAATCCAGCTCATCATCAACCGCGAATACGGTATGGCCAAGAACGAGAACCCGACGCAGGGCAGCTACTTCGTCGAGTGGCTGACCGACGAGGTCGAGAAGGCCGTTCTCGCCGAGTTCGACCGCATCAACTCGCGCGGCGGCGTCCTGGGTGCGATGGAAACGCAGTATCAACGCGCGAAGATCCAGGACGAGAGCATGCACTACGAGATGCTCAAGCACACGGGCGAACTCCCGATCATCGGCGTGAACACCTATCTGAACCCGCAACAGGACGAACTTGGCGGGAAGGTCGAGATCCAGCTCGCCCGCGCGACGGCCGGCGAAAAGGGCGAACAGCTCGGCCGCGTCGACAGCTTCAAGCGCAAGCACGCGAAGAAGGGTGCCGAGGCCCTGTCCCGCCTGCGCGATGTCGTCCTCGCAGGCGGGAATATCTTCGAGGAGCTGTTGTATACTGTCAACTATGCCTCACTCGGTCAGATCACCGAGACGCTGTTCACGGTCGGCGGCCAGTATCGCCGATCGGTCTGAGGAAGGGCTCGGGCATGCCGAAGATCACGTTTCTGACCGCCCTCGAAGGCAACCGTCAGCGGCTCGACGGCGGAGCGATGTTCGGGAATGCGCCACGCGAGATGTGGAAGAACTGGTCGAAGCCCGACGAGTGCAACCGTATCGATCTCGCCTGTCGCTCTCTTCTCGCGAAGACCGACGATGGCCGGACCCTGCTGTTCGAAGCCGGCATCGGAGCGTTTTTCGATCCGAAGATGAAGGAGCGGTTCGGCGTCACACCGTCCCACCACGCGCTTCTCGAGAGCCTCTTCGCCGCCGGCATCCGCGAGGAGGAGATCGATGCGGTCGTTCTCTCGCACCTCCACTTCGATCACGCGGGCGGCATGTTGTCGGCGTTCGAGGATGGAGAACCACGCCTGTTGTTTCCGAACGCCCGGTATTTTGTCGGCGACAAACAGTGGCGAAGGGCGTGTTCGCCCCATTCCCGGGACCGCGCCTCGTTCGTGCCGGTCCTGAACGACCTTCTCGAGAAATCAGGCCGGGTGACCCGCATTCCCGACTCGGGCGAGTCCGATCTCGCCCCGTTCGTCCGCTTCACCGTCTCTGACGGCCACACGCCCGGCATGTTGATCTCATGGATCGAGACCCCAGCCGGTCCCCTCGTCTTCGTCGCTGACCTGATCCCCGGGGCTTCCTGGGTCCTGCCGACGATCTCAATGGGATACGACCGGTTTCCCGAACTGCTCCTCGAAGAAAAGCAATCTCTCCTGAATGAAATCGCCCGGCAAAACGGGTATCTGTTCTTCACCCATGATCCGCAGATGCCGTTCTCCCGCCTCCGCCTCGACGCAAAAGGGCGCTTCGCAGCCGTCCCCGCCTGTGCCGCCGAGCTTCTCGCCTCCCACACCCCGGAGCAAGGCAGCGCCGCGGACTCTTGAAATCCCGGCATATATCCAGGGCGCATCCACCGCG
>JAGOCE010000353.1 GCA_017998915.1 Candidatus Ozemibacteraceae bacterium | reverse complement strand
GTCCTGCATGTGCTGGGCAAGCCTGAGCGCCGCATAGAGCGGCAGCAGCGCGAGCAGATTCGAAAAAGCTGTCAGTAGCAGTGCGTCGAGCATATTCCCTTCTTGACATATTACTGCACGACCGGTAGTAAAGACAAAGAACGCGGACGTGTGCCGCCGGCTCAAAATTTCAGGCGAGGTGCAGAGGATGGAGATCGAGCAAAAGGATTTCATCGTGAAAGAGCTCGGGGAGCCGCGATTCGAGTCGCCGTTGGAGCTGTCGAAAGTGGACGGCGATTACCTGACGAACTACGTTCCGAACGACGAGCGCGTTCTCTACAACGTTTCGTGGAATTCGGTGCAGAAGTGCCTGCAGGAAAATCGCCAGCCGATCACGTTCGAGCGTGCAGGGCCGCGCGAGAAGATCTTTTTCGAGCCCTCGAAGACCAAGATCGGTATCGTGAGCTGCGGCGGCCTCTGCCCCGGCATCAACGACGTCATCCGCGCCCTCGTCATGCAGCATTCGTGGTGGTACGGGGTGAAGACGATCTACGGTTTCAAATACGGGTATCAGGGCATGGTGCGGGATTACCAGTTGAACCCGGTCGTGCTCGACCCCGAAATGGTATCCGAGATTCACGAGCACGGCGGCACGATGCTCGGCTCGTCGCGCGGGCCGCAGGATGTGAGCAACATGGTCGACCGGCTGATGGACTTCGGGATCAACATCCTGTATTGCATCGGAGGCGACGGAACCCTGCGCGGGGCGCTCGATATCCACAACGAGGTCACCAAGCGGGGGCTGCCGATCGGCGTCGTCGGCATTCCGAAAACGATAGATAACGATATAAATTTCATCGAGAAGACGTTCGGCTTCGAAACGGCGTTTTCGCTGGCCGTCGAATCGATTCGCGCGGCTCACGTCGAGGCGAAGGGCGCCATGAACGGAGTCGGCATGGTCAAATTGATGGGCCGCGACTCCGGGTATATCGCAGCGAACGCCGCGATCGCCTCGCAGGACGTCAATTTCTGTCTGGTTCCCGAGGTGCCGTTCGATCTCGAGGGGCCCAACGGCTTCTATGAAAACGTGAAGAAGCGTCTCCAGCGCCGTGGCCATGCCGTCATTGTCGTCGCCGAAGGCGTCAGCCAGCGTATTGAAAAAAGCACCGATAAGGACAAATCAGGTAATATTAAATTTAACGATATTGGCACGTTCCTCAGGGATGGACTCAAGGCCTATTGCGACGTGCAGAAGTTCCCGATGACGATCAAATACATCGACCCGAGCTACATGATCCGGAGTTCGAAAGCCCTTCCGTCAGACAGCGTCTACTGCACGATGCTCGCCCAGAACGCAGGCCACGCCGGCATGGCGGGCAAAACGGGCCTCGTCGTCGGCATCTGGAACAACCAGTTCACGCATATCCCGATCGAGATGGCCGTCAAAAGTCGCAAGGTCATCGACCCCGAAAGCACCTTCTGGCTCAACGTCCTCGAAGCCACCGGCCAGCCCCGCTCGATGCTCAACCCCCCAAAAACCGCCGGCTGACCGTCAAGAAACAGCCGCCGGGACATAGAGGAGACCAAGGGCCTTGTCGTGCAGTACACCGTTCGAGGCGAGCATTTCGCCGCCATTGAGGGGTGCTGGGCCGCCGGAGAAGTTCGTGATCGTTCCGCCAGCTTCGCGGACGAGAAGGAAGCCGGCTGCGACGTCCCATGGTTTGAGGGTGGTTTCCCAGAAAAAATCGAACAGTCCGGCCGCGGTGTAGCAAAGATCCATCGAGGCTGATCCGAAGCGGCGCAGACCCTGCGTGCGCGGCATGACGGATTTGACGCGGGCGACGATCGCGTCGAGCGCGCCCGAGGGGTCGTAAGGGAAGCCCGTCACGGCGAGGGCTCTGCCAAGTTCCGACTGGGTCGAGACATGGATGCGTTTTCCGTTCCGCCATGCGCCACCGTTTTTCCAGCCGTAGAAGAGGTCGTCGGTAATCGGCTGGTAGACGGCCCCCGCGACCGGCTCTCCGTGTTCGCAGTAGCCGATCGACACGGCGAAATGGGGCAGACGGTGCGCGAAGTTCGTCGTTCCGTCGAGCGGGTCCGCGATCCAGACTCGTTCGGCATCGTGCGGAGCGCCGCCGCCTTCCTCGCCCATGAACGGTTCGTCCGGGAAGATCCGCGACAGTTCTTCGCGAATGAGGCGTTCGGAGGCATAATCGGTTTCGGTGACGAGGTCCGTCGCCCCCTTGAATTCGATGGTGCTCGTGCCGCGAAAATTCGTTCGCAGGAGGGCCCCCGCACGAATCGCGACGCGCCCTGCCATGAGGGCGCGATACCGATGGTCACATTGTATATTCATATCTATTCCTGAGCAACGGAAGGATTTGCGCCCGGCCGACGCATCGGGCACCAATTTCAATACGCGCCATTCCGTGATTCGTCAACCGTTTCCTGAAACTTCTCATCATGGCGCCCGCGTGATAAGCTTCATTCATCACCGATGGTGAAAGGAGACTGGGATGAGCGAGACGACGGCGGGGAAAACGATCGCGATTCTGAGCGTTTCGGCCGGCGCGGGTCACATGCGCGCCGCGGAGGCCGTCAAGACGGCCGCCGAGACGTTTTTTCCGGGAGTGAAGGCGGTTCATGTCGATCTGATGACGCTCGTCAATGACATCTTCAGGAAGATGTACGCGGAGTCGTATCTGACGATCGTCGAAAAGCATCCATCGCTCTGGGGCTACATCTATCGCAAGTCCGACCAGCAGGATCACGATTCGGCCATGAACAAGGTCCGACGGGCGCTTCAGCGTCTCAACACCCAGAATTTCATGACGAAACTGCGTGAGATCAATCCCGACATCGTCGTCTGCACGCATTTTCTACCGGCCGAGCTGTTGTCGCGCGAGATCAAAAACGGCGGGTGGGATAGGCCGACGTACGTCCAGGTCACGGATTTCGACATCCACACGATGTGGCTGCAAGAGCACATGACGGGGTATTTCGCCGCCACGGACGAAGTGGTATTCAAACTCGCCGACCGCGGCATTCCCGCGGCCACGACGCGGGCGACCGGGATTCCGATCATGCCGGTCTTTTCCGAATCGCGCGACCGGGCTGCCTGTGCCGCCGAGATCGGCGCCGATCCGAAGAAACTGACGTTTCTCATGATGTCTGGTGGGTTCGGGGTGGGTGGAATCGACTCGCTTGCCGAGCGGCTCCTCAAGATTCCCGGCGAGTTCCAGGTCATCGCCCTTGCAGGAAAGAACGAACAGCTGCTCGGCTCGCTCGAAAAGCTCGCCTCGGAGCACCCCGGCCGCCTGTTTCCGATGGGGTTCACCCGCACGATCGAGCGTGTCATGGCCTGCGCCGACGTCGCGATCACCAAACCCGGCGGCCTGACGACCTCGGAGTGTCTCGCGGTCGGCCTGCCGATGATCGTCGTGGCGCCGATTCCCGGCCAGGAAGAGCGGAATGCCGACTTCCTGCTCGAAAACGGCGCTGCCATGAAGGCGTGCGACCCCGCTGCCCTCGAATACAGGGTGCGCTCGATCATCAAAGACCCGGGCCGCATCTCGTCGATGCGCGACAACGCGAAGAAACTCGCAAAACCCCACGCAGCCCGCGACCTGCTCTCCGCTATCCTCGGCCAGCATTAAGGCGGTGTCGAGGCGGTTCGTGAACCGCCTCGACGGAACACGATATTGTTATACAATGAAATATACTATTGAGTTTTCGGACAGATTGAAACCCGTTATCGGCGTTCTGTTCGTGGCGGTCATCGCGGTGTTTTTCGGGATGGCGGAGATCCAGATCGAAGGGGCGAATGGCTGGGCGTCGGGGCTGCCGACCTGGCGGATCGAGAGCCACTGGCTGCTCGACATCTTCTGGGGCGGCCGACCGATGACGGGGTATCACGCCTGGATTTTCTCGTTCATGGCGCTGGTGTTCCACTGGCCGGTTTTCGCGGCCGGCTCCTGGTCGCCGAAGTTCGAGGCGCGCATCCTGGGCAGCCTGATGATCTTCTGGATCATCGAGGATTTTTCGTGGTTCCTGTTCAACCCGGGGTGGGGGTGGGCAAAGTTCGCGCCGGCGTTCATCCCTTGGCACAAAAAGTGGCTGTTCGGGCTTCCGCTCGATTACGTGACGTTCACCGTCGTCGGCGCCCTGCTGATCGGCTGGTCGTGGAGAACGCAGGCACCGCCATCTGGCACCAGCCGGTGAAAGGTGGTATAGTGCGGTTTCTCACATCCACTGGAGCAGATTGATGGGCACCCGTTCCTCAGCCGTCGCGTCGATCCTCGTCCTGGCCTGCCTGCAGGTCCTCGGCGCCATTCCCGTTTCAGCACAGTCAGCTTCGCAGACGTCCGCAGCGTCGGCACCGCAAGAACTCGTCGTCGATGGCAAGGAAGCTGCCTTCTTCGGCTCGGAGCCAGCGGCGCTCCTTCCTCTTTCGAATATTCCGGATGATATCCCAAGACCGTCAGCCGAAGACCTTTCACATCTCATCCCGGTAACTCCCGGAAACGGCCCATCCATCACCCTTCCGGATGTCGATACCGACGTCGGAGATCTGATCATCCCCCCCGCCTCTGGAGCGCCCTTTC
>JAGOCE010000352.1 GCA_017998915.1 Candidatus Ozemibacteraceae bacterium | reverse complement strand
CGTCTCAACCTTCTCCATCTCGGTCAGAACGCTTCCGCGATCGACGCCTCCGGTCGTGTTCAATACGATCCACTGATACCCGTACACCCTGCCGCGCCTCAGTTCGTTCGGCTTGTCGATGTAGGGTCCGTAGGCCGTGTCGAGCATCTCGCCGTCGAACAGGATGTGTTCAGCCGTCGGGAATCGTCGCTCGATGAGCCCGGTGATGCGGCGGTATGAGTTGTTTTCGGCCTTGGCGTCGGTTCCGGCCCGCGCAACCACGTCATACTGGACGTAGATGTTCTGCTCTTCCAGCGTGTCGGTGTCCCTGAATCCTTTCGAACCACGGAACGGAGCGCATTTCAGCTTGAATTCGCCCAGCGGCGTTCGTCCCGTGTAGATGCCGGCGGAGACCCCGTCGAGTTCGATTTCGCCGACCTCGCCGATGCCGCTCGTCCGGCTTTTCACGGGCGACTTCCAGCCCTTCACCAAGTCTTTTTGCTTGCCGTCGTAATACCAATGTGTATAATACGTTCTATTATAGTTAAGCTCGCCGATGATGCAATTGAGTCCGGCTTCGGCGATCGTCGTCGCGACGTAGTCGCGCGCCGACTTCGACCGGAGCGTCTCGGCCCCAGAGCGAAGGCGGCCGATCGTGACGAAGAACAGCGCCATCAGCATGATCAGGATGACGACGATCAGGAGGCCCGAACCGGTGCGCGCTCTGTCGTTCACGGGTGCCTCCAGATTTCCTTGCCCCGTTTGTAGAAGCATGTCTGCATCGGAAACCGGAACACCTCGCCGCGTTCGCCGCCCATACGGGTTCGTTCGAGCGTGACGCGCAGATGCACCACATCGTTCCCGGTTCCCTGGACCGAGGCCGGCTGGGGCTGGACGAGCCGGTCGCCGAGAGCATCGACATTGTGGGGAGGAAGCGGTTTCTTGATGGTCCGGAAGACGACGAGATCGCGGACGTCGTCGCAGATGACGTGCCGCTGGGTCGACTCGCCGGACCTGCCGTGCTCGTCGACGGACTCGATCCGCACGAGCCGGAATCTCGGAACCGAGGGTTCGAGCGGATTGGGATTGTCTTCGAGTTCGTACACGATCGTACGTTTCACGGCTATCTGGCCAAGGCTGTCTTCGCGCTCGAGCGTCGGATCCTGTTCTTCCTTGGCGATGCGCATGAGGGGGCCGGCCTTCGTGGCGAGTGTTCGGGCATCCTCGAGGCGGATCGGAGCAGGCTCATCGATGCGCGTGGACTCGCGAACGTCGTTTCCCATGAAGGCCAGGATCTTCCGGAAATCATCGTTCACCTTGATCTCCTCGAGTGACTGGCGAACCATCCGCGTCTGCTGGAAGAACACCTTGTAGGATGCGTAGAGGATCAGGGAGACGAGAAACATGACGATCAGCAGTTCCACGAAGGTGAAGGCCTTCGTGGTATCTGTCATGCGCGATGTTCCGGATATGGTCACGGTCGCCTCAGTTCAGATCGGATATAGCCGTTGATATAACATACGGATCGGGCTCATCGCCCTCCGGCGTCTTCCATTTGACGGTCACCTTCACGAACTTGATCTTGAGGGGCGTGCCGAGGGGGCCACCCGGGGATGGAACGCCCGTCACCTCGACCTTCCGCTCGTAGGTGCTGCCTCCTGCCTTGAACACGGGTTCGTACAGATCTGCAATCCCGCCCGAAGCCCCGGTGGTGTTGAAGTCGGTCTCGGCGCTGAATTCACCGGCATCCTCGTCGTCGAGGGTGCCGAAGGGGACCGCCCGGAGGCCATCGATCGCCTGCTGGGCGAGACCGATCGCGGTTTCGTAGTCTTTCACCTTGCGGGTCTGGCGCATGCCCATCGAGAAAACGATGCCCAGCGAAAAAAGGATCGAGAGCAGCAGAATCGTGATCAGGATCTCGGGGAGGGTGAACGCCCGGCGTTCCACGCCTATCAGCCGATCGGAATCTGGAGATCGTCTCACGCGCCCCTCACGAATCTGGGTTTCATTACATACAGCCCTAACAAGAATATCATGTATCCCCCAGTCACGCCAGAGAGAGACATGTGACGATGCAAAGGGCACCTTCGGGAGAACTTCAAACAAACGCCTTGCAAATGCATAGACATTTATGTATATTGTTTATGTAATTAATAAACGATTGTCGGAGTTGTCGCATGAACGATATAAACGAACTGTTCTGGAACGCCTCACTCGAGGAGACCAAGCGAGGATACGTTTACCAGGAAGCCGGGGACACGTATATCTGCCTGATCTGCGGAAAGAGCTTCGCCTGCGGGGTCATCCACCCGATGAACGAAATCCTGTACGAAGCTCACAAGGCTGTCGAGCGGCATATCGTCGATCATCACGGATCGGTATTCGCGTTTCTGCTCTCGCTCGAAAAGAAACTGACCGGTCTGACCGACCATCAGAAAACCCTTCTGGAGTCCTTTCATGAAGGCAGAAGCGACGCCGAAACGGCAAAAGAGCTCGGCACAACCACGTCGACGATACGAAACCACCGATTCCAGCTTCGGGAGAGGCAAAAGCAGGCGAAAATTTTCCTCGGGTTGATGGAACTCCTACAGGGAAAGACAAGGTCGCACGGGGATTTCATCACGATTCCACGGACTGCCCGCCAGGTTGATGAGCGATTCGCCATCACCGAAAAAGAGAACATGGAGATACTCAGGGAGTATTTTCCGCAAGGTCTCGAAGGTCCTCTTCGGAGCCTCCCCATCAAAGAGAAAAGGCGAGTCGCCATCCTGAAGCATCTCGTGACGTTCTTCGACCCTGAAGCCAGATACACCGAAAAACAGATCAACGAGATTCTCAGGCGATTCCATTCCGACTGCGCGATGTTGCGCAGGAACCTCATTGAATACGGCTTCCTCGACCGCATCGCCGATGGAAGCGCCTACTGGGTCAAAATGGCATGAACATGAAGGAGAACGTCATGGACGCTCAAAAACGCAAGGATCTGAAGAAAGCCGCGAAAGAAGCGGTTCCGTCGATGGGAGTCTACCGGATCACGAATACCGTCACCGGGAGAAGCCTACTCGGCTCGAGTATGAACCTGGGCGGCACCGCCAACAGTTACCAGCACAAGCTCGACTTTTTCAGCCACCACGACGCCCGGCTGAAAGCCGACCTGGAGCGATGCGGCCTGGCGGCCTTCACGTTCGAAATACTCGAAACGATCGATCCCGCCGCCATGAATCCGGCCGAACGGGCCGAGGCCGTGCGAGAGCTCGAGAAAAAGTGGCGGGCAGAGCGTTCCGCGAAAGGCGCACCCGGATACGACACCCCTGGAAACCCAGCAGATATCTGATCAAGTCGGGTGGCCAACGGACGACATGTAGACGACGCTTTCTTGTTTCCCGTCGAGACCGAGAAGGGCATTCACCTCGTCGTCGAAAAGAGCGGCCATCTGGCAGGTGGCAAGGCCGAGAGAGGTCGCCGATATCGCGAGGGCGTGAGCGACGTGGCCCGCGTCGAGATAGACGTAGCGGTAACTTCGCTGGCCGTATTTCCAGACGGTCCTTCCGAAGACGGCCGACCAGACGAAAACGACGGGCGCCTCACGGCACTGGTTCTGTTCGAGAGCCGCATGGGCAAGCGCCTCGCCGAACCGCCCCGCCGCTAGCCGTTCGAGGGAATGATCCCGAACCACGTAGTGATATACGCCGGGCTCGAGACCATCCATCGCATTGACAACAACGTACGTCTCGATCGGATACAGCCCGCCCGCCGACGGCACCGTTCGGCGCAGCAGGCCCGACTCGCGGCCTCGCGACCCGCCCGATGCCCAAAGCATGAAGGAGAGCTGGGCGATCGATACGGGCTTCGACGCGTATGCCCGCACGCTGCGCCGATTCTGGACCGCCTGTTTCAGGGAACAGGGTTTGACGCGCCCAGGCTCGGGCAACGAAACAACTGTTTTTTCAGGGTATTCCTTGAAGGGAGCCGGCATTTTCGAAAACTCCGGCGCGCCCCTCATGGCCTCTCTTCGATATTTCGTCTCGTATTGAAACGCCTCTCCGATATGCTCTTTCATCATCCGCTCCTCGCTCACGCGCAACAACGTTCTATTCCATTTTCTATTCAAGAGCGATCATCGAATCGCCATGTCATGATACGCTTCCCGATAGAACATGTCAAAAAATGATTGGGAGCGATATACAACCGTCATCGCACATGAGGGTGTGGGAATGTGAGCACCCCAGGTTCGGAACCGGTATGTGCGTGCCTGCCCTCTCAGGAGCGGGTATAGCGGGAATCGAGCTCCGCGGCGGTCATCAGCCCAGCGGCTCCGCCGTTGTCGCCGATCTTCCAGCCCGCGTAAAACACGGCTCGGGCCAGCGCCGCCGCAGCGTCGCCATATCGCAGCCAGCCGTCGAGGAATGCCGCGAAGAGGGCGTCGCCCGCTCCGATCGAGTTGACGACGGGGCGCGGGGTAACGGCCGGAACCCGTTTCGGCGGCCTCCCGCGTTCGGCGAGAAGAGCCCCCTCGACTCCAAGGCCGATCACGAGGAATCGCGCGGGAAACCGTCCGAGCAATTCGGCCGCGAACGCTTCCGGCGGGCACGGAAGGCCCTCGTGGCTCATGAACAGAAT
>JAGOCE010000351.1 GCA_017998915.1 Candidatus Ozemibacteraceae bacterium | reverse complement strand
GCGCTCACCAGGACCCGCAATATAACGTATTGTATAGAAATGTGAACATGTACCGCTCGTTCATCGACGCGGCCGAGGCGAAATGCGTCATGTCGGGTGCCCGCATCTTCCAGATCGACGGGGCCCATAACGCCAACGCCACCGCGAAGGAAGGCTGGTCGGTCATGCCCGAGCTGCTCGTGCAGCACGGCATCAACTGTGCCTTCTCGGCTGCCGTCGGGATGCCGAAGGACCTGATCGGCCTTTCGACCGTGCCCCCCTGCGCGCCGCCGTCGCCGAAGCTGTGGTATGACCTGCCCTACGCGGTTGCCCTGCGCGATTTCTTCAGTGAATACAAGATGCGCGCGCAGCAGAACACGCGCTATATTGAGGCAGATATTGAAGAAGCCACCCGCACGCATGTCATCGACACGCTGATCTCGGCGCTGACCCGTGCCGACATCCAGAGCACGATCACGCCCGACGAGGGTCGCAACGTGCCGTGGCACTACAACAATATCCGCGGCATCGAGACGGCCAAGCAGACGCTGGTCGCGCTCGACGGCATCAAGGACCTGGTGAAGCTCGACCGCGACGGTCCCCTCGGGGAGATGGTGCGCGATCTGAAGGAGCGCGCGATCTGCTTCCTCGAGGAGATGCTCGAGATCGGCGGTTACTTCGCCGCCGTCGAGAAGGGCTTCTTCGTTGATTCCGCCAAATATCCGGAGCGCAGCGGCGACGGTATCGCCCGCGACGGCAAGGGCGGCGTCGGGGCCGGCTCGATCGTGAAACGCGAAGCCGACTACTACGCCCCCGTCTGCAGCCATTTCGGCCACAACCATCCGCCGAAGGGCGTGAAGGCCGTCTGCGCGCCGATCGACGGCTGCACGCTGTGCAAACCCGACAAGATCGTCTTCATCGATGAGCTCGATCCGTCCGACAGTTGCCATGCGCGGCTCGAGAAGACCCTGCCGTACCGCAAGGGCGGGAAGATCCGGCCCGAGGCCGAATGGGCCGGCGACGGCGTGATGCTGCTCCAGTTCTTCGTTCCCGAAGAGATCGAGACGGCGCGGGTTGCCGGCATCGAGATCGCGAAGAAGATGGGCCTGCAGGACCCCGAGGTCATCAACGCGCAGGTGATGCACCCGTGCGAAGGGACCTTCATCGAAGTGAAGGGCAAGGTCGATTTCGCGATCGAAAAGGCCTCGCTCAAAATCCCGCCGAAGGAGATCATTCTGCCCGAGGACGATCTGCGCGCGGCGGTGAAGAAGGTCGGTCTCAAGGTCGTCGCGGCGACGGTCGGCGAGGACGAACACTCGGTCGGCCTTCGCGAGATCCTCGACATCAAGCACGGCGGCATCGAAGAGTATGGCGTGAAATATCATTATCTCGGCACTTCGGTCCCGGTCGGCAAACTGATCGATGCGGCGATCGAGACGGGGGCCCAGGCGATCCTCATCAGCACGATCATCTCGCACAACGACGTGCATCGCGCGAACATGAAGAAGCTCGATGAGTTGTGCCGAGAGAAGGGCATCCGCGACAAGATCATCCTGATCGCCGGCGGAACCCAGGTCGGTCGCGACATGGCCAAGGAATCTGGCATGGATGACGGTTTCGGCCGCGGCACGAAGGGAATTCACGTCGTGAACTCGATGGTGAAAACCCTCCAGTCCCGGGGCCAGATCTGACGTAAAGAATCCCTGCCGGGCATCCGACCGGCAGGGGGGCTATCCTGTCTTCCGTAGGGGCGGGTTTCAAACCCGCCCCTGCGCACCACCGGGAAACGTGAAATCCTCCATCTCAATGGCACACGATATAAAAATACTCACGATAGAAGTTGGCAGCACCATCACGAAGGCAAACGGCTTCGCCCTCGCCGACGACGGTGCGTTGGTGCACGTCGCACAGGGTTTCGCCCCGACGAGCGTCGCGCAGGGCGACGTGGACGTCGGCGTCCAGGCTGCGCTCGCCGAATTACGCGCGTGCTCCGGCCTTGCGACCGACGGCGCCGAGATCTTCGTGAACAGCTCCGCGGCCGGCGGCCTGCGGATGACGGTCCACGGTCTGACCTACAACATGACGGCAAAGGCTGCGCGCGAAGCCAGCCTTGGGGCCGGTGCGATCATCAAGACGGTCACGGCGGGTCCGATCGCGGCATGTGACCTCGAAGAGATCAAAGCCATCAGGCCGAACATCGTCCTGCTTGCCGGCGGTGTCGATTTCGGCGCCCGCGACGTGGTCGAGGCGAACGCGAAACAGCTGGCATCGCTCGGCATGCATATTCCCGTCATCTACGCGGGCAACACGGCCCTTCGAAACGCCGTGAAAGAACTGTTCGGCAAGGCCGGCCAGACTGTGCTGATCGCGCCGAACGTTTTTCCCGACGTCGACGTGCTGAACGTCGATCCCGTCAGAAAGCTTATCCAGGAAGCGTTTTCGCACCACATCATCCATGCGCCGGGCATGGAAAAACTCGCGAAGATCACCTCGCGGCCGGTCATGCCGACCCCGGGAGCGGTGCTGAAGGCCGCCGAGATTTTCGCCGAGACGCTCGGCGACGTTCTCGTGATCGATGTGGGCGGCGCCACGACCGACGTCCATTCGGTCAGCGACGGGAGTCCCGAGTGGGCCGACAAACTCGTTGATCCCGAGCCACACGCCAAGCGTACCGTCGAAGGTGACCTCGGCGTGTATGTGAACGCCGCCAATATTCTCGAACTTTCGACCGACGAACGCTGGAAGCAGCGGGGCGAGGACGTGCAGGCGATGCCCGCGACCGAGTCCCAGCGCGAGATGACCCGCTGGCTCTGCGCCCGCGCCGTGGAAACGGGCGTCAGGCGCCATGCCGGCACCATCTCGGACCTGTATACCCCGACGGGCCGTAAGCAGATCGTGCGCGGGAAAGACCTCTCTGCCGTCAGATGGGTCGTAGGCACCGGCGGGGCGCTCACCCGTGTGCCGGGAGGCGAGGAAATATTGCGATCGATATGCACCGGGCCTGCGAAATACCTGTTTCCCAAACCCGAGGCGAAGATCGTTCTCGACAGGCAGTATCTGTTTTCGGCGATGGGGACCATTGCCGACCAATATCCCGACGCGGTGCGTCGGACCTTCGAAAACTGGGTGAAGGGAGCGGCTGCATGAGCCACAGGACCCCGCGTCTCGAAATCTATACCGACCGGATCCGCCGGAACGCGAAATCCGTCGTCGATCTCTGCCACAAGAACGGCGTCCAGGTCGCCTGCGTGACGAAGGTCACCGCGGCGCACCCGGCCGTCGCCCAGGCCCTCGTCGAGGGCGGCGCCGACATGCTCGCCGACTCGCGCGTCGAGAATCTGTGGGCGCTGCGCCAGTTCGGTCTCGCGGGGCCGTTCCTGCTCCTGCGGCTTCCGACCCAGTCCGAGGCCGCGAATGTCGTGCGGGCGGCCGATATCAGCCTCAACACGAACATGGCGACCCTGCGGGCCCTTTCCGAAGCGGCGCTGACGGCGGGGTTGCGGCACAAGGTCATCATCATGATCGACGTGGGCGATCTGCGCGAGGGCATCTGGCCGGACCGCGCCCCCGAGTTCGTCGCGAAGGCGAAAGATCTCAAAGGCATCGAGATCATCGGCCTCGGCTGCAATCTCGCCTGTTACGGCGGCGTCATCCCGTCGGAGCAGAACATGAGCATCCTCCTGAAGACACGGGAAGAGTGCCGCCGAGCTTCGGGCCTCGAACTGCCGGTGCTCTCCGGCGGCAACAGCTCCGGACTGCCGCTGCTGGCGTCGGGGCGCATGCCCCATGGAATCAACCATTTCCGCGTCGGGGAGGCGATCGTGCTTGGCCGGAACGTGATCGACCGTTCTCCCTGGCCCGGAACGCGGCAGGATACGATGATCGCCGTCGGCGAGGTGATCGAGGTCGAACGCAAGCCGTCGGTGCCGATCGGGGATCGCGGCCAGGACGCGTTCGGCGGCTCCCAGGAGTTCGTCGATCGCGGACTCCGGCGCAGGGCTATCCTGAACATGGGGCGCCAGGACGTCGTCGTGGACGGCATCACGCCGGTCGATCCGAAGATCATCGTTCTGGGCGGTTCGAGCGACCATCTTCTTCTCGACGTCGAAGAGGCCGCACAGGCCATCGAGGTTGGCGGCACCGTTTCCTTCTATCCTGGGTATGGGGCGCTTCTCGCGCTCAGCACATCCTCATACGTCCACAAGGTGGTCATCAAAGGAGCCTGATATGCTGTATCAGACGCATGCGCGCATTCATCTCGACAATATCCGCTATAATCTCGAAGGCATCAGGCGCGCCGTCGGCCCTGACCGAAAGATCATGATCGCCGTCAAGGCGAACGCCTACGGCCATGGGGCACTCGAAGTCTCGAAGATGGCCCAAAAGATCGGCATCGACTGGCTCGGCGTAGCCACCGTCCCGGAGGGTATCCAGCTCAGACGTGCCGGAATCCGGCTTCCGATCCTCAAACTCAGTCCCTGTTTCCCCGATGAAATGGACGCGGCCATCGAGAGCGGTCTTACGATAACGGTCTGCGAAAAAACGAACCTGAAAGCCCTGAACGATGCTGCCGGCCGCCTCCGAAAGCGGGCGAACGTGCATCTGAAGATCGACACGGGTATGG
>JAGOCE010000350.1 GCA_017998915.1 Candidatus Ozemibacteraceae bacterium | reverse complement strand
GAATCCTTCGATGAAGCCGCCGACGACATCGGACCACAGCTTCGCCTGGACGATGCTGGGAATCCCGATCAGGTTGCCGATCGGCGCGAAAGCCGTCGCGAACGGCCAGGCCAGCACCGTGCGGAAGAAGTTCGCCCGGATGACGCGGCGATCAAAGTTGCGCAGCCTGTTGTGGGTGCTGATGTAGATCCCGTTTGCCATACAGAGGAAGAAGAACTTGGCGGCTTCGAACAGGAACCCTGACTTCTCGAGCGGCCAGTTGTCGTCGAACGCGATCTTCACGAAACCCAGGATAGGCACGCTGAAACCGGTCCAGAATAAAGACTGAGATATATTATCGAAGTTGACGTTGCGCAGGCTCCAGTTTCGGATGAGGATTCCAGAGCTGGCGAGCAGGTCGACCAGCATGTTCCGGGTGCCGGTGATCAGGAACCAGATCGCGGCGAACATCACGCCGGCAAGCTGGCCGAACTGGTAGTTCATGAACGAGAACGCCACGATGAACCCGATGGCGATGCGCCAGAGGCTCTTGAGGCTGGGATTCACATACGCCCAGAACTCGCCGGGCGGAACGAGATCGAGCGCTTCCTCGTCTCCGACCAGGTTCCGGAAGGGCTTGCCGATCTTCCCCATGCAGACGACGTCCGATGCGCTTCCGATCGGCGCGTCGGGACTGTCGTCCTTCTTTCCGGCGTGGATGACGAGGTCTGCGATCGGCCGGGGCACTTTGTAATGCGACTCGAGAAACTCGGGGCGCACCGACTCGGGAATATCGCTGACCTTGATGAAGCCCATGCCCGGAATCGTCGGGTCGCGGCCGGTCGAATCGCTGCCGCAGACGGGAACCAGCGGCCGGCGTACGGTGAGTTCCCGGGCTTTTTTTACCTGCTCTCGGATGCCGCCTGTGATGCCGTGCTGCTCGAGGAAATTCACGATGTCACTCTCGGTGCCGTTGTTGAGCAGGTAGACGAACTTGTTGAAGATGATCAGGTCGTTCGGGTTGCGCGCCGAACTGTCGCGCAGGTTCAGGGTCTCGATGTGCGAGATGCGGATGATATGCTTGAGCAGGTGTTGCATCGAGTCCTTGAGGCCGATCTCGAGGGGGTGGATCATGACGATTCGACCGCCCTGGCTGACCAGCGTGTCGAGAACCGGCTCCTCCTCGGCGAACTCGCTGTCGTAATCGACGACGTCCCGGCCCTCCATGTAGGCGGCCCGCAGGCTTTCCGGCGTCATCGTCTCGTACTGCTCGCGCACGGATTCATACTGCGAGGAGATGTTCTTGAACTCCCATTCGCTGTAGATGCCTCGCATGAGACGATCTTCGGCGGCCAGGACCTGTGCCTTCAACTGGAGGACACGGCGCTGGAGAATGTCGCGGAACTTCTGGAACAGCAGCTCGCCGATATGGACCCGGGAAATCTGGCCGCAGGCGACGATCCGGTCCAGCTCCTCGAGCGTGAGGGGCGGAAACCAGCAGGGGCTGTCGGGCTCCCAGCCGGAGTTGAGCCGTGGCCGCTGGAGCGTGTTGAACCGCTCGACGGCCGCGACCATCGTCTTGTGGCGGCTCGCAGCGTTCGTGCGGAGGCCGCTCAAAAACGGCGTGAAGATCATCCGGCGGTCGTCGAAGAACGCGAAGAACTCCTTGCTGTCGGCGGTCTCGGGTGGCACATACATGTAATGCCGTCGGGCCCCACTGTGGCCGACGCTGAACTCGATGCCGATGTTCACCTTGATGCCGAGAATGTTGCCGGCTGTGATCGCCTCGTGGATCATGCGCCGCTCGTCGAGGTTCGAATACACGATGGTGAGCCGGGAAATGCCCTTCACGAAGGCATCCAGCAGCACCTGTGTCGGGGTTTTCCGGCCTTCCGACAAAAAGTCGTGGACGTGGTCATCCCAGCCCATGTTCAGCTCGCGGAGCGGCTTTTCCTCTTCGGGGACCTCGACCAGATGGAGCTTGTTCAGGAACCGGCGGACGACGGCTTCCTGGCCGAACGAGACCAGACCGAAATCGGCCATGGCTTCCATCTGCCGCCGGCGGTTGCTGCGCGATTTGACGACCTCTTTCATCAGATCGATCTGAATGCGCGCCGTATTCAGCGGCATATTGATCGTTTTCGCGTGCAGGGACTGGTCGACCAGCATCGAGAGGGCCGCCAGGCGCTCCTCGGCTGAGTTCGGGGAAAGGTCGCGCGCGATCTTGATATAGGCGCCCGCGATACTGAGGCGCCGCTTGCCGAAATCACGGACGAAACCGCCGGGATGGGAGAGGTGCCGGACGTTCAGGCGGGTAGGGGGCTCGTCGAGCTTGTGATTCACGGCGTCGACCAGCGACTCGATCTCGTTGTTGAAGCTCAACCAATTGACCAGGTGGGACAGCAGGCCGACAGCCGTGTCGTGAGAAGTTTGCAGCAGCCAGCGGAGCATGTTCCGATCCTGATCCTTTCATTCGTTGCCAGCGTCAGCCGGATACGGTACCCGTGCGGTTGCGCCTTCTGCGTATAGCAGAAAAAGGGAAAACCCGCCCCATCCCTCCGAGCCGGTTATGGGCATCGGAGTGAACGCAACAGGGTTTCCCTCGGACTTCGTCATTATAGCCCCGCGATCGGGATAATTCAATCGGGAAGGTGTGATATAATCAATTCATTCATCACGCCCCGGAGGTTTTTCATGGCACGACTGTTCGGTACCGATGGTGTTCGAGGTGTGGCCAACCAGTATCCCCTGACGGCCGACATGGCGTTCCGGATCGCCCAGTCCGGGACTCGCCACCTGCTCCTCAACCACAAGAAACACGATCGACCGATCTTCGTCGGCAAGGACACCCGTCTGTCGGGCGACATGCTCGAGCACGCGGTCGCGGCTGGCATCGCCTCGATGGGGGCCGAAGCCCGCCTGCTCGGCGTGGTTCCGACGCCCGCCGTCGCCTTCATCACGCGAGAGATGCAGGGCCTTGGCGGGATCGTCATCAGCGCTTCGCACAATCCCTTCCAGGACAACGGTATCAAGATCTTCGGCGCCGACGGGTATAAAATATCAGATGCTACAGAAGACGCTATCGAGAAGGATGTGACCGGCGTCGCCTCCTTCAATCTCCCGATCGGGGAAAACCTGGGGCGCGTGACGGCCGATACGGCCTCGGCTCAGTTCTGGTTGTCCCATCTCGCGAAGGTTCTCGGCGACTCGCACGGGTCGAAGCGCCTGAAGGTCGGCCTGGACCTGTCGAACGGTGCCCTGGCCCCCTGGGCCGTGAAATTCTTCACCGATCTCGGTTTCAGCGTCGATGCGATCGGCAACTCGCCCGACGGGCGCAACATCAACGCAAACTGCGGTTCGACGCACATCCAGCATCTCGTCGAGATGATGGGGCGTGAGCATTTCGACGTCGGCTTCGCGTTCGACGGCGATGCCGATCGGGTCATCGCGGTGACGAGCCAGGGCGACATCATCGACGGCGATTATATACTTGCCATTACAGCAAAATACCTGAAACAGCAGGACAAACTGCCGGGCAACTCGCTCGTCACGACCGTCATGAGCAATCTCGGTCTCGACCTCGCCATGAAGGGCCTCGATATCAAGGTGCTCAAGACGAAGGTCGGCGACAGGTTCGTTCTCGAGGAGATGAAGCGCACCCAGACGATCGTCGGCGGCGAACAGTCCGGCCACATCATCCTGTCCGATTACGCCACGACCGGAGACGGCCTGCTGACGGCTTGCTTCATTCTCAAGATCATCCGCGATACCGGCGCTTCCCTGAAGGAACTCAGCGAAGTGATGATGAAGCTTCCCCAGGTTCTCGTGAACATCCGGGTGAAGAGCAAAAACTACGAAACGGTTCCCCAGATCCAGGAGGAAATCAGGCATTCCGAGAAGAAGCTCGCCGGCCGCGGTCGCGTGCTGGTTCGCCCCTCCGGAACCGAAAACCTCGTGCGCGTGATGGCCGAGGGGCCTGACGAGCGCGAGATTCGCCACCTCGTCGACGGGATCGCGAAGGCGATTTCGAATCATCTCTGCTGACAGGGAGGTGGTGCGGACGATGCGAGAGCCCGGCCTGATGAGACGTCTTTCGAGGCGACTCGCCGTCCTCTTCGCCGCCGCGCTGCTGTTTGCGCCCGGATGCGGTCGCAAACAGCAGGGGCCAGGCGTGAACGGTCCCGGCAAACAAGGGCCGGAATCTGCCGTCCAGGCCAGTCTGGCTTCAGACACGACCTTATCGGCAGGAGCCGGAAACGGCGCCATCTCATCGGGCGGCGCGGCCCTCCCGGACCGCGGAGAGGGCCAGAAGTCCTCCATGACTCCCGCTGTCAGGCGCGAGTTCGAGCGCCGGTACGACAAAGGCATCGAACTCCTCGAAAAGCAGGAATACGGAGAAGCTTCACGCATTTTCGAACAGCTTCTCACCGAGAGCTCCGATCCGCAGGACGCGAGCATTGCCGCCTATTGCCTCGCCGAGATTTGCTTCCGAAACAAGTCGAATGCCCGGGCTCTCGAACTGTTCAAGGAAATCGTCGAGAAGTATCCCGGCACGCCGGCTGCCGACAACGCGAAAGCCGGTATCGAATACCTCGAGAATTTCCACAAGCATGAGGCGGAATACGTTTCTCCCGACGTGG